>NZ_VOSM01000012.1 GCF_007997015.1 Lujinxingia vulgaris | reverse complement strand
AAGTTTCTAAAATTTCGAAAAGCCATGTTGACGTTGCTCGCTGCGGCCCGTGTTGGCGTCGCGTTGAGCGGAGGCGGACACTAAGTCCGGACCTCGTTGGCGTCAAGCCCGATTTCGAAAAAGTTTCGTCATCGTCGGTGGCTATCGGCCTCTCTCAGCGAGTGGCTCCGAGGAGCAGCACCGCGTCGAGGAGTCGGAAGTTATGCATCGGGGTGATTTGTGTCAACAGGTTTTTCCACCGATTGCAGAAATATTGGAATCGACGTTCAAAACGGCCCCGAAACGCCATAATTTTGTCGTATTGCGATCTCCTTTGGGCGGAAATGGGTTGTATTGTCGGTTTGGCGGGTGATCGCGGACGATCACCGAGCTGATCGGGAGGATCATCAGGGTATGTCCGGAAGGGTTCCGGTGAGTTGCTGGAGGGCAAGGGTGTGGCGCATGAGTTCGAGGTCGGCCTCGACGACGCGCTCTTCTGCCTCCTGGAGGCGTTGGAGGGCGTCGACGACTTCAAAGGCTGTTCCGCGGCCGGTTTCGAAGCGGGCGCGTTGGGCGGCGACGTTTTCGCGGGTGAGCTCGGCGGTTTGCCTGGCGAGTTCGGCGCGGGTGCGGGCGGCGCGGGCTTCATTGAGAAGAGAGGTGATGGTGTGTCGCGCGTCGGCGCGGGCCTGCTCGAGATCGTGTTCGGCGGCGCGCACCGCGAGCTCGGCGCGTCGGGCATCGGCCTGACGGGCGCGGTTGATGATGGGGAGTTCCAGGCGCAGGCCTACGAAGGCGACGTAGCCTTCGGCGCGGCCGATCTGCGCCAGGGCATCGGGGGTGGAGCGGCCGAGGCCGTCGAGTTGAAAAGATCCGACGGCGTCCAGCGCCGGGCGCGCGTTGTTCCTGGCGAGTGCGGCCTGCTGGCGGGCGTCTTCCAGGGCGATGGTGAGGCGTTGAAGTTCGGGGGAGTTCGCTTCGTAGCGCTCCAATGCGCGATCGCTCTCGGGGAGATCGGGGATGGAGGGGGCTTCGGAGCGGGCGCGTAGAGAGGTGTCGGTGGCGAGCCCCAGCTGTCGGGATAAGGTGAGGCTTCGCTCGTCGACGCGGGTGCGTGCGGCGAGTAGCGCCTCTTCGGCGCGGGCGATCTCGATGCGTAGGGGGATGAGGTCAGCGGGTGCGGCGGCGCCGGCCTCCAGACGCACCGTGGCCTCCTGCAGGCTCTGCTCGGCTAAGCGGCGCGCGCCCTGTTGGATCTCCAGCGAGCGTTGCGCGAGCCACAGATCCCAGTAGGTGGTGAGGCTCTCATAGAGGAGGGCGTTCGTAAGCTCATCGCTCTGGGCCAGGCGCAGCTCCTCGGCGCGGCGCGCAGAGAGGAGCGCGGCATCGACCACATCGCGACCCGCGCCGCGCAGGAGGGGCTGGGTGACTTCTGCGGCGATGCCGGCGTCGTAGGCCACGCCCAGATCCCCCAGCACCACCGAGTCACGCACAGCCCTGTTTAAAGACGCGCTCAACGCCACCCGCGTGCCGATGGGCAGGGTATGGGAGAGGCGGCCGGCCAGGCTCAAGGCGCTGGAGTCGATCAAGCGCGTTCCCTGGGCGGAGAGATCGGGGAACTGGCCGTAGCGGTAGCCGGCATCTGCGCTGAAGACAGGTGTGCGCTCGTGCTCTTCGCTTAGAACAAGCTCGCGGGCGCGCTCTTCTTCGATGCGCGCGCGCTCCAGATCGGGGCTCTGGCGCAGGACCAGTTCGACGACCTGATCGGGGGTGAGCCAGTTCAGGGGGTCGTTCGCGGCGCTCTGGTTCGCTTCTTCATAAGAAGAGGGGGAGGTCTGGGCGAGGGCCGGCGCGCTTCCCGCGATCATCAGAAGTCCGATCGCGGCGGCGGCTCCTTTTATGCTCCCGGCTCTTCGAGTCACGCGTCGGCCGCCCTTCTTACTACGGTCATTCATGGCGAAGCGCCTCAATGGGGTTGAGTCGGGCGGCCTTTCGGGCCGGCACAAAACCAAAAACCACGCCGATCACTGCCGAAAATCCAAAGCCCACGAGCATGGTCTCGGTGGAGAGCACGAAGGGAAGTCCCATCTTGTCGGTGGCGAGGTAGGTGCCGCCGATGCCGAGCATCACGCCGATGAGGCCGCCGAGCGTCGAGATGGCGACGGCTTCCACCAAAAATTGCACGAGCACATCGCGCACGCGGGCGCCGATGGCGATGCGGATGCCGATCTCGCGGGTTCGTTCGGTGACCGAGACGAGCATGATGTTCATGATGCCGATGCCGCCGACGAGCAGGCTGACCGCGGCGATCGCGCCGAGCAACAGCGTGAGGGTGCGGGTGGTGCCGGCGAGTGTGTCGGCGACCTCTTGCATGTCGCGTACGTAGAAGCTGTCTTCGCCGGCGGCGGGGCGGCGCTCGCGCAGAAAGCGCTCGATGTCGGCTTTGACCCGCGTGGTGCTGCCGTCGACAAGCGCCGAGACGTAGATCGAGCGCACGTCCAGGTTGCCGATCAGCCGGCGTTGCACAGCGAGGGTGGGCATGACCACCACGTCGTCGAGATCCTGACCGAGGGAGGCGCCTTTGCTGGCGAGCACGCCGATGATCTGGCAGGCACTCCGACCCACACGCAAGGTCTGGCCCAGGGGCTCTCCGGCCCCAAACATGGTCGTGGCCACGGTGTGACCGATCACACAGACGGTCGCCGCGCTCTCCTGCTCCTCGGCGTCGAAGAGGCGGCCTCGGGCAAGCTCCCAGTTGCGGATCGCAAAAAAGTCGTTGGTCGTGCCCATCACCGACGCGGAGTGGTTGATGCCGCCGTAGACCAGCGTGGCCTGGGTGTTGGCCTGCGGCGCGACGAGTACGCCGGGGATCTGGCGGGCCATCAGCTCGACGTCTTCGTGGCTAAAGGCGGTGGCCGCCCCGCGCACGCCTCCGCGGCCGCGGCCCCGGCCGGTCTGCACGATCAGGAGGTTGGAGCCCATCGAGCTGATGCTCTCGGTGACGCTGCGCGTGGCGGCCTGGCCCAGGTGTACCATGGCGATGACGCTGGCCACGCCGATGACGATCCCGAGCGCGGTGAGCACCGAGCGCACTTTGTTTCGGGCGATGGCGACAAAGGCCATCGTGAGCGTGTCGCGCATTCTCATGCGAGCACCTCCTCAGGCGGCCCATCGGCGCGCAGCGTGCCATCGACAAACCACAACACTCGCCGGGCGTGCATGGCGACTTCCGGCTCGTGGGTCACGAGCACGATGGTGATGCCCTGCTCGCGGTTGAGCGTTTTGAGGAGCTCGATGACCTCGAGCGTGGTGGTGGTGTCGAGGTTGCCGGTGGGCTCGTCGGCCAACAGAAGCGTGGGCTCGGTGACCAGCGCGCGGGCGATGGCCACGCGCTGCTGCTGGCCGCCGGAGAGCTCTGCGGGGGTGTGGTCGGCGCGGGCGCCCAGCCCCACGCTGGCGAGCGCGCGCAGCGCGCGGGGGCGGCGCTCAGACGGCGCGACGCCCTTGTAGATCAGGGGGAGCTCCACGTTTTCGAGTGCGGTGGTGCGGGCGATGAGATTGAAGCTCTGGAAGATGAAACCCAGGTAATTGCGGCGCAGAAGCGCGAGCTGGTCGCGGTCGTAGCGCGCCACATCCAGGCCGCAGAAGCGGTACTGGCCGCTGGAGGGGGAGTCGAGGCACCCGATGATGTTCATGCAGGTGGATTTGCCCGAGCCGCTGGGGCCCATCACGGCGACGAACTCCCCGGGGTGGATGGCCACATCGACGCCGTCGAGGGCGCGGACCTCGGTGTTGCCTTCGCCGTAGATCTTGCGGACGTCGCGCAGCTCGATGATGGGGGTGGGCTCAGGGGTCTGAGGGGGGTGGAGGGCGCTCACCGCTGGCCCCCCTTTTTCCCGGATGTCTTCTCGGATGTTTTTCCGGCTGGGTTTCCGGAAGAAGAGCGATCGCCCTTCCCTTCAAGTCCTTCGCGCTCGGGCGGTGGCCCTTCGGTGAAGCCGATGAGCAGTTCGGTGCCGTCTTCGAGCTCTCCGGAGGTGATCTGGGTAAAGCGGCCGTCGCTGCGGCCGGTGTGCACCCGGAGCTCGGTGGGCATCCCGTTCTCCAGCACATAAACGGTGCCCACGCCCTGGGCCGCGCCGCCGCCTCGCCCGCCCCAGCGGCCGAAGCGCGGTAGCAGCCCGCCGCCGGGGCGCGCGTCTTCGTCGGGGGCGGGCGGGGTGAAGCGCAGCGCGGCGTTGGGCACGCGCAGCACGTCGGTGAGGGTTTCGGTGACGATGGTGACCGCCGCGCTCATCCCGGGGCGCAGCAGGCGCTCGCTGTTATCGACCGAGAGCTCGGCGACGTAGGTGACGACGTTTTCGGTGAGCGTGGGCGCCAGATCAAGGGATTCGACGGTGGCGTCGAAGGTCTGCCCGGGCCAGGCGCTGACGGTGAAGGTGGCCTGCTGGCCGGGCTTTACGAGGCCCACGTCGGCCTCGTCGACCCAGACCTGCAGGCGCATCTTCGCCAGATCTTCGGCGGCTAAAAAGAGCTCGGGGGCCTGCAGCGAAGAGGCGACGGTCATACCCGGCTCCACATGGCGAGCCAGGATGACGCCGTCGATGGGGGAGGTGATCGTGGCGCGCTCAAGCTGGGTCTGCACGTCGTCGACCTGGGCGCGGGCGCGCTGCAGATCGGCGCGGGACTGATCGAGGTCGGCGCGGGCGCGCAGCGTGCGGGCAATCGCGGCCTCCAGCTCGGCCAGCGCGCCGACCTCGCGCTCGACCAGGGCGCGGGTGCGCCGCTCTTCGCCCTCGGCCTCATCGAGCGAGGCCCGGGCGCGGCGCAACGAGGCCTGGGAGGAGGCCAGCCCGGCGCGCGCCAGCGCGAGCTGGCTCTCGAGCACGGTGGTATCAAAGGTGGCGAGCACCTGGCCCACCTCCACCTCCTCGTTCTTGTCGACGTCGACCGTGGCGAGCTTGCCGGAGATCTCGGCGCCGATGGTCACGGTGCGCCGCGCCTCCACGGTGCCGGTGGCGCTGGCCGAGACGATGATATCACCGCGCTCGGCGGGCCGGGTTTGCCAGTGAATCGGCTCCTCGCGGGGCCACTGCCACCAGGCCACCGAGGCGATGATTCCCCCCACCACCAGCGTCGAGCCCACCCACAGGGGCAGGCGACCGCGGCGGCTTCGCGCCAGGGTGCGCTCGATGGTTTCGGGATCGGGGAGAGGACGTGGTGTGCTCATGCGGGGGCTCCGGCGCGTTCGTGTCACCCGAAAAGGGTGCGTGTCGTAAAGACTCAGAAGGCCAGAGAATATTCGCCGCCCCGCTCAATCGCGCGCTGATAAGCCTCGCGCTGGCGCAGCGTTTCGACCATGGCCCGGATGTGCGGGTAGGCGCTGACGTCCCCGCGCGCGGTGGCCGCCTCCAGGGGGAAGCTCATCTGGATATCGGCCGCGCTGAACTCCTCGCCGCAGAAATAGGGGCGGCTGGCCAGCTCGGACTCCCAGTACTTCATGTGTTTTTTGAGCTCGGGGTTGATGAACTCTTTGTTCACCATCGCCGAGATGCCTTTGAGCAGGGGGCGGGCGATCAGCGGGCCCTGGCGGCCGATCTCGTGGAAGACGATCTTGAGGAGCAGCGGGCTCATCGCCGAGCCTTCGGCGTAGTGCATCCAGTAGGTGTAGCGCAGGCGCTCGGGGGTGTCGGCCGGCGGGCGCAGGCGGCCCTCCCCGTAGCGCTCTACCAGGTATTCGATGATGGCGCCGGATTCGGCCACGGTGATGTCGCCGTCGGTGATCACGGGGGATTTCCCCAGCGGGTGGATCGCGCGCAGCTCGGGCGTGGCGAGCATGGTGGCCGGGTCGCGCTCGTAGTGTTTGATCTCGTAGTCGCAGCCGAGCTCTTCGAGCAGCCAGAGGATACGGTGGGAGCGGGAGTTGTTGAGGTGGTGGACGGTGAGCATGGGGATCTCCGGTGGGGGGTCGGCTTAATACACTTTGCGTAAGCGGGGGCATCGTCGCCGCCGGCGGCCTTCGGAGCAAGGGGGAGTGGCGAGGGGAGGTCACCTGCCTCCTCTTCGGGTGCCCGGGTGGCTTGGGAGCCTTAGCGGCGCAAAAAAATGGCTCGAGGGGTGGCAAGGGGGGGAGGTCACCTCCCTGCCCGGGCGTTCGAGGCACGGCAAGGGGGGGAGGTCACCTACCTGCCCGGGCGTTCGAGGCACGGCAAGGGGGGGAGGTCACCTACCCCCTCTCGGGCTCGGCGATCGGCTTCGGAGCCTTAGCGGCGCAAAAAAATGGCTCGAGGGGTGGCAAGGGGGGGAGGTCACCTCCCTGCCAGGGCGTTCGAGGCACGGCAAGGGGGGGAGGTCACCTCCCTGCCAGGGCGTTCGAGGCACGGCAAGGGGGGGAGGTCACCTACCCCCTCTCCCGGTGCCCGGGTGGCTTCGGAGCCTCAGCGGCGCAAAAAAATGGCTCCATGACCGGCTCGGGGGGGAGGTCACCCCCCTCGTCTCGGGGGCGGCGACCGGTTCAGGAGCCCGGGGCGGGCACAAGGCCCGCCCCTACGACGTGGGGGGAAAGCCCAAATCAGGCATAAGACCCGCCCCTACACATTGGGGGGGCGGCGCGCCACGCGGGTCATCACCACCAGGCGATCGTGGGCGGAGACCTCCCAGCTCCGACCGCGCTCCGGGTTGAGCTCCAGCGTCGCGCCGGGGGCCGACCCTTTGCCCTCCCGGGCCGGGGCGCGGCGATCGACGCCCAGAAACACCTCGGCGCGGCGCGCGGCCTCCTCTTCGAGCTCCTCAAAGCTAAAGATCCCCGGCTCAAGGGCGTATTCGTCGAGCTGGCGAAAGCCCACCTCGGCGCCGCCGGCGGTGAAGAGCTCGTCGAGGATCGCCGACAACTCGCGGCGAAGCGCCACCTGCGCCAGCACATGACTCAGCAAGCTCGGGCTGATCATCACCTCCCCCACCCGCTCGCCAATCAGCGTCTTATTATGAGGGTCGCTCAGCTCGACGAGGGGCTGGAGCGCGGGGCGGCCGCGCTTGCGCGGCAGATTCAGCGTCTCTTCCAGCGAGAGGTAGCCCATGATGGTGCGGGCGTCGGCCTCTTCGCCGCTGACGAGGCGATCGCTGCTCATGAAGATGACGTGGTCGGCGCCGGCGATCTCGCTGGCCCCCTCGTCGCCCCAGTGGGTGTAGTCGACCTCGATGTGGCGGCAGAAGCGCTCGGGGAGCTCCAGGCCCTGGTAGCGCAGGCGCTCCAGGCGATCGGCGATGGGCAAGGACGAGACCACCGTGACGGTGAAGGTGCCGTAGGAGCGCAGCTCGGCCAGGAGCGCGGGCACCTTTTCGCTCCAGCCCAGCACGAGCACGCGGCGACCGCCGTGGTCGAGCTCCAGCAGGGGCTCGGGGCTCACGCGTTTGAGGCGGCGGCCCGCGCCACGCCAGGGATCTTCGGAGGGGGCGGCGTCGCGGTAGGTGGGGGCGATGAGCACCAGCGCGTCGCCGGCGGCCAGCTTAAAGTCGGGGCCGGGGGCCAGGTGGTTCTCAAACCCACCCTCGGTGCTGCGCACCACCCCGCAGAGGATCGCACGTTCAAAATGCCTCGCCGCCTCGGCCAGTGTTTTGCCGGCGAGTGTGTTGTGGTGGCGGACGAAGACCTCACTGCCGATCTCGGGACTTAAGAGCTCGTTGTAGACGCGCGAGAGGCCCGGGTGGCGCAGGTTCTGGGCCATCAAACGGCCGATGAGCTGGCTGCTGCTAACCACCTCCAGGGGACCGCCGTAGGCGCGGCGCGCGACCTCCTCATGGCGCGGCTCCTGAAGCTCGATCACCACATAGGGGTGGGGCTCCCCGGCGGCGCGGACCTGGCCGTCGAGGGAGAGGAGGATTTTGATGACCTCCACATCGGCGCTGACCTCCCCGGGTTCTTGTTCCTGAGGGGAGGGCACGATCACGGCGGCGGCGTGCACGGCGGCCACCCGGCGCAGGTGCTCGGCGTTGATGCCCGAGCCCGAGCGCAGCACCACCTCGGAGGCGCGGGGTCCGACGACGTGATCCTGGCGGATCTCCTCTAAAATTTCGTCGTCGAGCTCTTCGACCAGGGTGACGATGCGGGCGCGCCGGCCGCCGCCCAGGCCGGCCAGAAAGTGGCGAACGCGATAGGTGGAGAGCAGCAGTTCCTGAAGCAGCGGCACGGTGCGGTCGGTCCAGCCCAGGACTACAAAATGGTCCTCCATGACCACCGGGGTGAGCCCGCGCTCCAGGGTGCGCATCGAGCGCAGAAGCCAGCCGGTCATGATCGCGACCAGCGTGCCCATAAAGAGCACATAGCCCGCCAGGGTCAGCAGGGTGGCCACCACGCGGCGCCAGGCGCCCTGGTCGTCGCCGAGATAGCCCGGGTCGGTCAGGCGCAGAAACGCCCACCACACCGAATTTTCAAGACCGTCGCCGTTGGCGCCCGGGGGCAGCACGGCCAGCCCGCCCAGGAGCGCGACCAACGCCACCACGGCCGCCACCACCAGGAGCTGGATGTGGGGGCCGCGGATCAGCGCGCGCTCCACCCAGAAACGCAGGCGATCGAGGAGTCCAAAGCTAAACTTCATACGTCTACCTCAGCTACATACACATCAGCGTCGCGCATCTACTTGAGACGGGCCCCGTCGGGCACCTCGCCATCGGGCCTGGCCAGCACAATGGCGCCCCCGGCGTCTTCAAAGCCGCAGATGAGCACCTCGGAGCGGATGGGGCCGATCTGTTTGGCCGGGAAGTTGGTCACGCAGATCACGCGCGTGCCCACGAGCTCTTCGGGCGAATAACGCTCGGTGATCTGGGCGCTGGATTTGCGCACGTCGCCCTCGCCAAAGCGCACCCAGACCTTGTAGGCGGGGCGGCGCGCCTCGGGGAAGGGCTCGGCGCGCACGATGGTGCCGGCGCGCAGGTGCACTTTTTCAAAGTCCTGCCAGGTGATCGTGTTCTCGCTGCTCATGTTTGGCTCCTCATCATCGCTATCATCGGCCGATCGTCAGCGACTCCAACCTCGCATAAGGGGCGCATCGTGGCTACGCGGGCGCATAAGCCGCGTGTTGTAACGTCGTAAGCTATCGTTGCTGCCGCGTCTGCTGCATCGAGAACAACGCATGCCGCGTTGCAAAGCCTCGACGATGCTAAAGCATCGCCTGCGATTTGCGCCTTGCCTGCGTCGCTCTCGATTTCGCATCCAGCGACATCAACATCTGCTCACGACGTGTTAGGCTGGGCGGCGATCGGGCTTTCCGCGCCCGTAGGAACGCCCCACCCTGCCCCGGCTTCGGGCCGGACGAGATCACGCGCGACCGACCCGGGGTCACGCTAACCCACTGACGATGTTGCTGTTTTGAACACAAACTCACGTAAAAGCTCATCAACGAATGCGTTAAAAGACGGGCCGCGCCGGGCGCTGGTGCTCTCCGGGGGCGGGGCGCGGGGGGCGTATGAGGTGGGGGTGCTGCGCTACATCATGCACGCGCTGCCGGCGGAGCTGGGGCATGCGCCGCGTTTTGACATCATCAGCGGCACGAGCGTCGGCGCCATCAACGCCGCCTGGGTGGCGGCCACCCTGGACGAGCCCCACTACTGCGCGGCGCGTCTGGAGCACCTCTGGCGCGCGCTGAACTTTCAGGAGGTGATCCGCTTCTCCTACCCCGAGGTCGGGAGGCTGCTCTACCACTACCTGGTGGAGTCGAAGCTGCCGGGGCCGCTGCGGCGCGCGCAGCTCGCGCTCAGCGATACGAGCCGCCCGGGGGGATTTTTGCACACGGGCTTCTTCGACCGGCTGGTGCGCCACGAGATCCCCTTTCGGCGCATTGAACACAACTTAAAAAGCGGGCATCTGCTGGCGGCGTCGGTCTCGGCGACCGACATCGTCTCGGGGCAGACCACGGTCTTTGTGCAGTCGCAACAGCCCGTGCCGCCCTGGACGCGCGACCGCCGGCGCATTGCCCGGGCCGGGCCGATCACGCCCAAAAAGGTCCTGGCGAGCGCGGCGATCCCGATGCTTTTTCCCTCGGTGCAGGTGCACGGGCGCTGGTACTGCGACGGGGCGCTGCGCCAGAACACGCCGATCTCCCCGGCGCTGCGCCTGGGGGCGGATCGCCTGCTCGTGATTTCCCTAAAGTCCGAGCCTCCCCATGCCCGGGGTCGGCATATGACCCCGGTGCCGGAGCATTTGCGCAAGGTGGAGCACCCCAACCTCTCGTACGTGCTGGGCAAGGTGCTCGACGCGCTTCTGCTCGACCCGCTCGACTACGATTTGAGCGTGCTCAACCGCGTCAACGCCATGCTGCGCTACGGGGAAGAAGCCTTTGGCGAGGACACCTTCTTGCCCACCTTCAACGAGGTGATCCGCGCCCACCGCGGGCAGGGCTACCGGGTCGTTGAGCCTTTGCTATTGCGCCCGAGCCGCGATCTGGGGGAGCTGGCCGCAAACCTCGCGAAGACCCTGCCGGACGACTTCTGGGGCTCGGCGCCGCTGCGGCGGATCGGCCAGCGGGCCACCGAGGCCGAGGGGGGGCGCGAGAGCGATCTCTTGAGCTACGTGCTCTTCGACGGGCAGTACACCGGCGAGCTTATTGAGATGGGGTATGAGGACGCGGCGGCGCGGAGGGAGGAGTTGGTGGGGTTTTTCAGTGCGTAGTTTATATTTTATTTAATGATATTTTTCACTATTCGTACAATCAGCTTACTGCCATTGAATGCGCCTCGAACTTCACACTGACCAAATACACAGCCCCTTGCATAATTGAAAACGAGGCTTTAAGATTCAACACACGCATTAATCATAACGCAGAATATTGGAGGGTTTTATCATGGCCGTAAAACACACCCCAACAGGCGAAGTTCACAAGGGAAGCAAGGGCGGAAAAACTGGATGTGGCGCAGATACAACAAAGCACCCCACCCATTGGGTAAACTCAAGCTCTCGAATCACCTGTGCCAAAAATGGCTGCAAGTAAACTTCAGCTTTAATAATTTAAACATTCGTTAGATGTAAAAACCCCCGGCGCATTCACGATGCGCCGGGGGTTTTGTCGTCGGGGGAGCTTCGCGAACCACTTACGCGTCGCGCTTACGCCGCCGGTGATCAGCAGCCAATTTAACAGGAGTGCCAGGGCGGTGCCCTCGCCGATATGCCATCTCCTTTCCCACAACCGTGGCGGAAGCAAAGACGCCATAATGTGCGAGGTGGCCGACCAGTGACTCCTTAACAAAGTCCTCCTCGGTTGGCCCTTCGACGACAATGATCAGACGCATTAAGGCCGCCCTCCGATGACGCCTTTGTCAAAGATCTCGGAGAGGCTGTAATCCTCCATCCACGAGGCCAGTTGCGCCTCATCCAGACGATGCAAGGTGCTGGCACCGTTTTGACGCTCGACGACCACCACCTCGGCTGGATCAAAATGATCGAGAAAGGCGGTGGACTGTGTCGCGAAAAGCACCTGGGTGTGGCGCGAGACCGAACGCGCCAGCTCCGCGAGCGTGCGGATGGCGGCCGGATGCAATCCGAGTTCGGGCTCGTCGATGCTTATGAATCTGGGCAAATGCGCCGTCGGCTGTGCCAGTGCGGTGATGAGGGCAATGGCGCGCAACGTTCCATCGGAGAGCTGGTGGACGCCAAAGCGCTCATCCTGATCGTCGATCCAGTCGAGCCGAAGCGTCGTAGCGTTAACCGGAGTGGGCGCGAGCTCTTTTACGGCCGGGACAATACGGCTGACGAAGCGGTTGATCCGTCGCCAGGCTTTGCGGTCGGCCTCGTCGTCGCTTTGTTGAAGCCGGAAGAGGTAGGCGGCGAGGTTGCTACCGTCGGAGCGAAGGTAGCGGTCGTCTTCCGCACGAGCGTGGGTGCGGAGCGCGGACGTCATCGACGTATCGTGAACATGAAAAAAGGTGAGCTGAGAGAGCCAGTCGTTGACCGCGCGAGCGTTACTATCACCATCGGAAGCCATCCGGATCTCCGACTCCCAGTGCCCGGCCCCCAGTGAAGTAAGGTGCAATTCTGCGTCGGGGGTTGGCTGGTAGCCGACCTGCTCGTCCAGAAATACGAGTTTATCGCCCGCGGCAAAGCCCAGTCGGGCTTCATAAATATGGCGGTTTTCGCCCTGTAAAAACTCAAGTTTGAGAGTGATGGCAGGGGTGCGTTTAGGGCCGTAATAAAGCAAGGCGGAGGCACCTCCCGCCTCGGCCACAAAACGTTGGAGCGAGCCGGTCCGAATCAGCGGAACCATGCGCAGCGCTCGCAAGACGTTTGATTTTCCCGAGCCGTTCGCCCCGATGAGCACCGTGAGTCGCCCCGGTTGAAGCCGCACGTCGGCCAGCGAACCAAACCCTGCAATATGGATGTCGCACAATCCGTCGCTCATAACGTCTCTTCTGTTGGACTGGCGCACGGTCCCGCCCACACCGCTAAGACAGGGTGTGAGGTTTTGACCGTCACAGGTGGGGTTCATGAGGGCTACGGTTTCATACAAGCCGTCTTTGCCGATGCGGAGATGTTTTGAAGAACACCTCTGAACTCGGCTGCTAGAAGTACAATGTGGCGCATTTCCAGTGCAAGGAGCCCACACGCGTACAGCGGGTCGTCGAGGCCGAGGGAGGTCGCGAGGGCGATCTCTTAAACACCTACCCCATGTTTTGCACTTACGCTCCCTGAACGAAAAAGCCCCTGGCGAAGCGTAGGCTCGCCAGGGGCTTTTTAAGTACGGTTTTAGCTACCGGCCGGCAGCTTACGCGTCGCGCTTACGCCGACGGGTGATCAGCAGCCAGCCCAGCAGCAGTGCCAGGGCGGAGCCCTGACCGGAGCCGGAGGTGGAGGTGCAGCCGCAGCCGTCTTCCTGGTCGGTGATGGTGACCCGGGGGCCTTCGGGCTCTTCGGGCTGCTCTTCGTCGGCGACGAGGCGAGGGGTGCACTCGCTCCAGGGGCCCTCTTCGCCGCCGCCGATGGCGCGCACGCGTACCAGGTAGGTGCCGGGCTCGCTGAAGGTGCCTTCGTCGATGGCGATGGTGGTCTGGGCGCCCTCGCTCTGCGGGGTTTCGCTGCTGAAGACGACCTGGTCTTCGCGGCTGATCTCAAGCTCGAAGCTCAGGGCGTCGCCGTTGGCGTCGATGTTGTCGACGGTCAGCGATTCGAGCAGGCCCTCTTCGCTCATCAGGAAGTCGCCGGAGCAGCGCGCGCCCATCTCCGCGCCGATCACCGGGGCGGTCAGCGAGTCGGGGGCGCGCACGCGGAAGGACAGCGGTTCGGACCAGTCGCTCTGGGCGCCGCGATCGTCGGTGGCGCGGGCGCGCACGAAGTACTCCTGGCCGCCGGTCAGGGCCTCGGTGACCGTCCACTCGACGGCCTGAGCGGCGTCGTCGGCGGGGATTTCACCGCTGGCGACGAGCACCTCCTCAAAGCTGCTAGCCTCGGCGATCTCCATGAGGATGGCGACCGGGTCGTCTTCGGGGTCGGCGGGTTTGGTGGTGGAGATGCGCGGGGTCAGGGAGAGCACCAGCTCACCCGGGACAGGCTTGCGGATCTCGGGGATGCCCGGGGGCTCGTTGGTGGTATCGACGCGGAAGGTCTCCCAGTCGGTCCACATCCCGTAGCCGGTGGCCGGGTCGCCGTCGAAGGCGCGCACGCGCCAGTAGACGAGCGCGTTTTCGGTGAGCGCTTCGGTGCGCCACTCGGTCTGGCCCTCGGCGCCTTCATCGACGGTCACGTCCTGGCCGACTTCGCTCTCGGTGGAGTTCTCGCGCACCATGACGTCGTAGGTGAGGAGATCTTCGTCGACGTCGACGGCGTTCTCCCAGCTCAAGGGCACAGCGTTGATGCTCACGCGCTCGCCAGCGATGGGGCTGAGCAGTACGGGGAGGCCGGGGGCCACGTTGACCTGCTCGACGGTGACCACGACCGTGGCCTCGGCGGTGTATTCGCCGTCGCTGACGATGAAGGTGATCTCAAAAGGTCCGTTGGGCGCGGCGGTCTGCGCGACGTCCCAGGTGTAGACGTCGCCCTGGTCGCCGGGGGCAAGGGTGCCGGCGACCTCCTGGCCCAGCGCGTCGAGGTGCACGACGCTCACATCGAGCACGTCGCCGTCGATGTCGCCGTAGATCATGGAGAACTCGACGAGATCACCCTCCGAGACGGTGATCTCGGCCGGCAGCGGGGCTTCTTCATGGCTGACCTCGATGAAGGGGCGGCGGTTGCCCATCTCCACATCAAAGGCGTAGCGGCCGGCGGATTGCTGGCCGGCGCCGGTCCAGTCGGCGTCGCCAAAGGTGCTGACGACGAAGCAGTGACGGCCGCCCTCAAGCTCGCCAGTATCCAGCAGGCTGGAGAGGGTGCCGCCGGCCGGATCGTCGTCGTTGGAGGCGATGAGCGCCGGGCCGGCCGGGTTCCAGACCGAGAGGATGGGATCGACCCAGGGGTGCTCGCGGGTCTGGCCGTCGACCTCGATCAGCGCGCGGGCGCGGGCGATGAGGCGATCGCCGGGGTCGACCTCCACACAGTAATAATCCACATCGGAGCCACGGGGGGTGATGATGGCCCCCTCACTGCTGTAGGGCAGGGCGTCGATGGCCACGCCGGCGGCCGCCTCGTTGTTGGGCTCGTTGGCGTCGGCGCCCATATCGACCAGGGGGAAGTTGCCCAGCGCGCCGGCAGAACTTTCGGTGACGCTGAAGGGGCCGTCGAGCACCTGGGTCTCATAGCGCCCCAGAGGATCGTAGAGGAGCAGGCGGTAGCTGTGGCCGTCGCCGGTGGAGATCAACCCGCGCATCGAGAAGGCGCCGCTGACCGGGCCCTGCTGCTTTGTAAAATGGTTATGGTGGTAGCGATGATCGACGATGCTCTCGGCGCGCACCCCGATGCCCTGCAGGCCCACGCCGGCCGGGGAGGTGATGCGGCCGTCGAAGCCGCCGGTCAGGGGCAGGTAGACGTTAAGATCGGCCAGGGTGTCGCCCTCGGTGACCTCGATCACGTCGGCATCCGAGAAGAAGAGGCCCTCGCTCATCGGCTCGGCCTCATCATACCAGGTGTCGCCGTAGTGGCCGGTGAGGCCCGGGCCCATGCGCGCGTCGATCTTGTAGGTGCCCGTGGCCACGCCTTCGAACTGGTAGGCGCCGCCGGCTCCGCTGGTGATGGTGTCGACGATGCCGTAGCCCTTCTCCCCGGCCTTCCACAGGCGCACTTCCATGTTGGAGACGGCGGTGCCGGCCTCGGCTGAGAAGGTCGCGCCGCTTAAGGTCGCCGCAAACGCCGGCGCTCCGATCAGCGTTACCGCCGCCACACACCCGGCGCCCAACCAGCCCCGGTACTGCAGGTATCTTTTGCTCATCGCTCTCTCCTCACGGTGGGCTTTGTCGGCGTCACTCGCTGCGCGGAAACACAGAGGAGGCGCCGCTGCATCAAAGCCCGCGTTGACTCAAAATGTTACAAAAATCGAGGTAAGAGAGAGCTTAGCGCGCCTTGGGTCTTGACACAACGCACCGGGCGATTAGCGCCTCCTCCCCCAAACGCGCGATTCCCCCTTTTTTCAACAGGATGCGGCCTCGGTGGCCGCCTTGGTGACAGCCTCAGCTGCAGCTGTCGGCCAGGTTGCCGCCGGAGGCAAACTCACCCTCCCAGCCCTGGTCTTCCAGCTGCTCCTGAATCTCGAGCACCTGGCAAATGGACAGCAGCGGGTTGGCGCCGATCGACACGTTGGCCGCCACGTCCTGCAAGGAGGGTAAGCTCACGCTGACCAGGGCGTCGTTCACCCCGATGCTCAGGTTGTTTCCGACCGAGGCCAGCGCGGGCAGATCGACGGCGATCATCCCCGGGTTCCCGCTCAGCGCGAGGTTATGACCGACCGCCTGCAACGCATCGGACTCCACGACAAGCGCGGCGGTGATCCCGGTGATGTTAATGAGCCCGTGGACCTGCTGCAGCGCATCGATCTCCAGGGTGTCGAGCAGGGGGGTGGTCGAGACGCTAAAGGTCAAGTTCGAGCCCGAATCTCCCAGCGCGCCCTGCTCCTGGAGGCGAGGCATGGAGAGGATTTCCAGGCGTTCATTGGAGTAGAGCGAGAGGCTCTGGCCGATCTGCTCAAGTCGTCCCAGCACGATGCGATCGACCTGCAGCCCGCCGAACATCAGCGTGCCTCCCACCGTGCGCAGCGACCCCAGGCTGAGCTCAAGGAGCGAGGAGAGGTTGAGCAGGGAGAGATCGCCCACCACCGACTCCAGAAGAGGCATGCTCACGGACGTGATCGTGGTGTTGTTGGAAAAAAACACCGAGCCGCCCACCTGACGAAGCTCTGGAAAGTAGAGGGAGCTTGCCTCGGTGTTGGAGATGGTCATCGCCCCGCCGATGGTCTCGAGCACCGGCAGGTTAATCGAGCGCAACGCGGCGTTACCCGAGCCCATAAAGCCCTGGCCGATCGTCGTCAGTGAGGGCAGCGAGATCGACTCGGTGGTGGAGAGGCTGTTGATCATCACCGTCCCGCGCACCTCGCGCAGGGCGGGAAGCTCAATGGAGGTCACGTTGTCGGTGTTGACCTGGAAGGTGAGCCCGCCGGTGATCTCGGTGTAGGGGCGCGCGGCCTCCACGTCGGCGGCGTTCTCCAGGATCAGGGAGCCCTCGTAGATCAATTCTTCATCGCCGCCATCGGGATCGTCGGTATCTGGCGCGTCGGCGTCGGGCGCGTCGGCGTCGGGATCGTCAACGTCAGGAAGGCCGCTGTCGGGATCGTCGGCATCCGGAGTATTGGCGTCGGGATTCTCCGCATCCAGAGTATCGGTGTCGGACGCATCGGCATCCGGAGCGTCGGCGTCGGGATCTTCCGAATCCTCGCGCTCGAGGCACACGCCCGCCTGGCAAAACTCGCCGACAAAACAATCGGCCGCCGAGGTGCATTGTTTGTTCTGAATGCAGCCGGAGCTGACGAGGAGAAGCGCCAGCAGCGCGGCGGTGCTCAGGGATCTGGGGATCTTCGACATAGGTGTATCCAGAGCTTTTTCTCGGCGAGTGAGGCCTCGTGGTGGAGGCGCCTCAGCCTGATCGTTTCACGAAATGTAACACGTACAGGCTGACGAAGTGTGGGCCAACAATCAACGCTGCGCCGGGCTGCCTCGACGCGGCGCAGCCTGTCGCGGGCTTGAAGTGTGAAGCGGAGCACTCTAGCGTGAGCGCGTTCCTACCTGTCAATCATGGGCGGATATCCACGACGTCTGCCCCACGCTTTTCATGGAGTTTGTTATGCTCAACGCCCTCACCTCGTTCGCGCTCATTGCCCAGGCCCAGCCCGAGTTTCCGATCGAAGATCTCATCGGCAGCGGGGTGGCGATGGTCATCCTGCTCATCTCGCTGGTGATTTCGCTGGCGCTCCTCCTGGTGATGGCCGTGAGCATGTGGAAGATCTTCACTAAGGCGGGCCAGCCGGGGTGGATGTCGCTGATCCCGGTGCTCAACGTGATCATTCTGGTGCAGATCACCGGCAAAGAGATGTGGTGGGTGATTCTGCTCTTTGTGCCCATTGCCAACCTGGTGGCCACGGTCATCATCTCGCTGGCGCTCGCGGAGGCTTTTGGCAAAGACGCGCTCTGGGGGCTGGGGCTGATCTTTTTGCCGATGATCTTTCTCCCGATGCTGGCCTTCGGCAACGCGCAGTATGTGCGCGGAGGCTACGCTCGCGCCGGCGCAAGTTTCTGAGATGTCACACTCACCTACAAAGGAGGGCCGGGGGGCGAAGCCGGGGGGCGGTGCGTGTTAAGGGGAAGAAGCGCAAGGGGGGGCGTAACGAAGCGCTACGCGGGGTGCGTTGAACTCTACCCTGGAGTCCGGTAGATCTTAGCCTCCGGTCATCGGTATCGGCGGAAGACAGCAGCGCCTTAAGGTCTCGTGCGAGTCTCCGGGGGTTTTGAGGCCCTGTCGTAGCCTCATCAAAGACGTGGTCATTATGACGTTATCATCGCTCTTCTCGTGGCTGGGGCAGCTGCCGAGGCTTCCGCGCTGGGCGCGCTTAGGCATCATCGCCTCGCTGCATCTGGGCTTTTTTGCGCTGGCCTACCTGCTCGCCTTCCTTATCCGCTTCGATTACGCGATCCCGACGCCCTACCAGACGGCGATGTGGGCGGGGCTTTTGCCGCTCTTGGCCACCAAGGCGGTGGTCTTCGGGGCGCTGCGCATGTTTCAGGGGTGGTGGAAGTATGTGAGCCTCTACGATGTGCTCGCGCTGGCACGGGCGCTGGCGCTGGCCTCACTGGCCTATCTGGCGCTCAACGTGATGGTGCTCACCCCGGCTGATTTTCCCCGCTCGATCTACCTGCTCGACTTTGCGCTCTCACTGATCTTGCTGGGCGGCGCGCGCGGCAGCCTGCGACTTCTGCGCGAGAAGCTGGCCACCTGGGGCGACGATCGCCCGGCGGTGCCGGTGCTCATCTCCGGCGCTGGCGATACCGGTGAGACCCTGGTGCGGGAGATCTCGAAGAACCGGCAGATCGTGTATCAGCCGGTGGGTTTTGTAGACGACGATCCCTACAAGCACGGCCTGCGCATTCACGGTGTGCCGGTGCTCGGCCCCATCGACAAGCTCGCGCAGCTCGTCGAAAAGCACGGGGTCGAGGAGCTGATCATCGCCATGCCCTCGGCCAGCCGCGACCAGATCCGCCGGGTGGTGGAGCAGGCGCAGCGCGCCGGCGTAAAAACCCGCATCGTCCCGGCCTTTGAAGCCGTGGTCGAAGGCAAAGTCTCGGTCAACGCGCTGCGCGACGTGGCGATCACTGACCTTCTGGGGCGCGCGCCGGTGGAGCTGGATACCTACGCCATCGGCCGCTCGCTGGAAGGGAAACGCGTGCTTGTGACCGGCGCCGGCGGCTCCATCGGCTCGGAGATCTGCCGGCAGGTGGTGCGTTTTAACCCCGAGCGCCTCATCTTGCTGGACTGCGCCGAGACGCCCCTCTTTTTCATTCATCGCGAGCTCAGCGAGCAGCACGACGACAAGCTCTTTGCGGCCATCGGCAACGTGACCGACGCGGAGCGCATGCGTCAGGTCTTTGAGCAGCATCGCCCCGATGTGGTGTTGCACGCCGCGGCCTACAAGCATGTCCCGCTGATGGAGGAGCACCCGGCGCTGGCGGTGCAGAACAACATCGGCGGCACCGAGATCGTCGCAAACCTTGCCGCCGAGTATAAGGTCGCGCGTTTTGTGCTCATCTCCACCGATAAGGCCGTCAACCCCACCAGCGTGATGGGGGCGACCAAGCGGGTGGCCGAGCTTCTGGTGCGCCACCTCAACCACACCTGCGCCACCACGCGTTTTAGCGTCGTGCGTTTTGGCAACGTGCTGGGCTCCAACGGCAGCGTGATCCCCATCTTCCGCCAGCAGATCGCCCGCGGCGGCCCGGTCACGGTGACCCACCCGGAGATGACCCGCTACTTTATGACGATCCCCGAGGCCACCCAGCTTGTGCTGCAGGCGGCGACCTTCAAGCAGGGCGATCTTTTCATTCTGGATATGGGCGAGCCGGTTAAGATCGTGGATCTGGCGCGCGATATGATTCGGCTCAGCGGGTTTAGCGAAGACGAGATCCCCATCGACTTCTGCGGGGTGCGCCCTGGCGAGAAGCTCTTTGAGGAGTTGACGCTGGATCGCGAGGAGGTCGACACCACGGCGCACGCCAAGATCTTTATGGGCAAAGAGCCCGCCGACCTGCTCGTGGAGATGGAAGACGCCTTCGACGCGCTGATGAGCGCGGGCCGCGCGGGCGACGATCAGAGCGTGCGCGCGGGGCTGGAAGCGCTGATTCCGACCTACCGACCGAGCGCGCCGTCGAGCAAGGTGATTCGCATTGAGAGCGGGCGGCATAAGGCGCTGAGCAAGGTGTAAGGCAGGCGACGATTTGTGCGTTTCAAAGCGCCTCAGGGCTCGGCGTCGGCCGACTCTGAGGCGTTTTGCGTTTGAGGGGTTGGGAGCGCTTGCGAATCGGCTGCGTGGGGCTCCGTGGCCGAAGGTGGGGCGTAGGCCGGCGCCTCGAAGCGGACTCCCGCCAGGCGGGCGTAGAGGGCGTGGTAGCGCGCCACGATGGCTCCCAGAGAGAAGTTTTCGACGATACGCCGGCGTCCTTTCTGGCCCAGCTGCCGCCTCGCCACCTCGTCCATCGCCAATAGCTCGCTTATCGCCCGCGCCAGCTGCACGCTATCTTGAGGTGGCACCACGCGCCCGGCTTCACCTAAAAGCCAGGCCGCATCGCCCACGTCGGTGACCGCGGCGGGCACCCCACAGGCCATCGCCTCACCGACCACGTTGGGGAAGCCCTCACTCTTCGAGCTGAGCACCGCCACATCAAACGCAGCGGTGATGCGCGGGATGTCGCGGCGCTCCCCGAGCAGGATCACACGATCGTGGAGATCGAGGGCGCGCAGCTGGTCCATCAGCTCGACGTTATCCTCGGTGAGCCCGCGTCCCACGAGCACCAGGCGCGCCTGGGGGTGCTCGGCGGCCACGATCGTCATGGCGGCGAGGAGGTTGGGGTGATCTTTGATGGGATGAAGCCTGCCGACCATGCCGATGAGTGGCGTGGCGGTGGGAAGCCCCAGCTCGCGGCGCACCTCGCGGTAGTCTTCCTCGGAGGGCCGAAAGGTGGCGGTGTCAAAGCCGTTGGGGATCACCTCATCGCGCCGCTCACTGTAGCCCAGCGCGCGGTGCTGAATGCGGCTGAGCCGGGAGTTGTAGACGATGGCGCTGGCCTGCGGGCTCAAGAGCCCGCCCAGGCGAATCACCGCCTGGGTGCCCCGGCTCTCATCGGCCAGGTCGTAGACGCACTGGCGGATGTTCCAGGCAAAGGGGCGGCCCAGGCCGGCCATGATCCCGAGGTTGGCGTGGTACATCCAGGCGTGAATCACGTCGGGGTTATGATGCTCGACCAGCCGGCGCAGTCGAAAGAGGGCGGCCGGAGTGGGGCGTCCGCGGTTTAGGTTCAGAGTCTCAACCGGAGCGCCGGCGGCTTCCAGGCGCTCGGCCATCTGACCGCGATCCATCAGGCTTATCACCGTGGTCGGAAAGCGGCGGGGATCGCGGCCTTCTATCAGGCGAGTCAGCATGGTCTCGGCCCCCCCGGTTCCCAGGCCGGTGATGATGTGGCATACCTTGACCGGTCGCCCTGCCGTTGAAGTCGAGGTCGAGGGAGGACCTGATTGCGTGGCGTCCATGCGCGCTTCCTGCGTGGTTGAAGAGGAAGGCGCGGATAAAAAAGCCGCGCCTCGATGTTACTCCCCGCGCCGCCCGATGCGATGGGCCAGACGTTGCCCCGGAGAACTCGCCAGGATGTTAGAACTAATCCCCAGCTTCGTCACGATCCTCTTCGGGGTGGGAGCCCTGGGCCTTGCGCTCCGGGGCTACGTGCGCCGTGAGCAGGGGCTGATCGTCGGCGCGTTTGCGCTGCACCTCTTCGCCGCGCTGGCCCAGGTCTTTATCACGCGCGACTACTACGGCTACGGCGACATGCTCTCGTTTTTCCGCCACGGCGGCGTGGTCGCCGATGGCATGCGCGAGGACTTCTGGGCCTTTGCTCCCGATGCGGTGGCCCTGCTCTTCCAGCAGCAAACCATCCATTTCGGCTGGCTCGATGAGTCCAGTCCGGCGACCGCCACGATGTACGGCATCGGCTCCTGGCTCAATTACCTCACCCAGGGCTCCCTCTACGCGGCGTGTCTACTGGTGGCGATCGGCTCGTTTTTCGGAAAACTGGCGATGTTTCGGGCCTTTCGCTCCCTCTTCCCCGAACACCTGCATCAGCGGATGATCGTGGGCATGATGTGGATGCCCTCCACGGTGTTCTGGTCCTGCGGCATCCTCAAAGAGAGCATCGCGATGATCGGGCTGGGGGCGGCGACCTACGGGTTGGTGCGGCTGACCGACACGTCGAGCTCCACGCTGCGGGCGAGCCTTGCGCTGGGGGTGGGGGCGGTGATCATGGGGCTGGTCAAAACCTATATCCTGGGGCCTTTCGCCATCGCTGCGGGGGCCTGGTACTACTGGCAGCGCGGGCTGCGCTTGAGCGGCGGGCAGGCGCTCACGCTGCGCCCCTTCCATTTCGTGGTCGCCATGGCCCTGGCGATGGGGGTGGTGATCGGCATCGGGCAGATCTTCCCGCGCTACGCGCTCGATAACCTGGTTGAAGAGGCCAACCACCTCCAGGAAGTCGGGCAGCGCGTCACGGGTGATTCAACCTACGCCCTGACCAGCACCGCCCCCACCAGCGCCGCCGGCCAGCTCGCCCTTGCACCACTGGCGCTCATCACCGCCCTGGCGCGGCCCTTTATCTTTGAAGCCAACAACATCATGGCGCTGATCAGCGCTCTGGAGATGAGCTTCGTGCTGGGACTTTTGCTCCTTGCGCTCTATCGCCGGGGGGCGCGCGAGAGCTGGCAGGTGATCATGCGCTCCCCGCCGCTGGTCTTTGCGCTGATCTTCGTGTTGCTCTTCGCGCTGGGGGTGGGGCTGACCACCACCAATATGGGGACGCTCTCGCGCTATCGCATCCCGATGATGCCCTTTTATATGATGCTGCTCTTTGCGCTCCTGCCGATGCGCGCGCCGCGTCAGCCGGTGCGACTGCGGCGCCAGCGCTTCAGCGCGAGGCCCTGATCACCTCACCCGGGGCCACATCGCTCATGATGTGCACGCCGTTGGCGATCATCGCGCCCTCGCCAATGGTCACACCCAGGTAGACGGTTACGCCCATGCCGACCACCGCGCCGGCGCCGACTTTGACGTTGCCGGCCAGGATCGCGCCGGGAGTGATATGCGCGTGGGAGCCGATCTCACAGTCGTGGGAGACGACCGCCCCGCTGTTGATGATCGTGTTATCGCCCAGGCGCACCGTGGCGCTGACCACAGCCCCGGCAAAGATCTGGTTGCCCAGGCCCATCGTCACCGACGCCGAGACGCTGGCGTCGGGGTGAATCAGGTTGGGCACATGAAAACCGGCGTCCACGAGCTTTTGATACAGGCCGACGCGGCGAGCGTTGTCGGTGACGGCGCCGATGCCGAGCGCGGCCAAACGTACGCCGGCCTGGCGAAGGGTGGTGAGCTCGGCGCTGCTTCCAACAATCGGTACGCCTAAGACATCGAGCGGCGGGGTGCGGCCGTCGTCGAGTGCGGCCAGGAGCTCCCAGTCCGGGCGGCCCTGACGGATCATATCGATGAGCACCCGGGCGTGGCCGCCCGCGCCGTACATCACCATCTGCTCGGCGCTCGGGCGCACCTGCAGATCGCTCAGGTGCACCCTCCCCGCTCCGACTGCACCTTCGGTGGTTTTTTGCACATCTTCTGCTTGCGACTGACCTAAAAGCGCCCGCACATCGCGCTCACGCACCACCCCGGTGAGACCGGCCTCATTCAAGTCCAGGCCGTGGGCCTCGGCCAGCTCTTTTGCTTTGCGCGTGGCCCGAAAATCGCCGCTCTCGGCGGCTTTTGCGGCATCATCGGCGCTGAGCTCATAGGCCTCATCGGCCGTGGCCGTGAGCACGCAGAGCAGCGCGCCGACCTCCACCCGACTTCCCTCCTTCGTCGGCCACTCGCGCACCACCCCGGCCGCCGGCGCCTCCACATCAAAAGTCGCCTTGGTCGACTCCACCGTGCAGAGCACATCGCCCTTCTGGACCTCGTCGCCCACGGCGACCATCACCTCGACCAGCTCCAGCTCATTTTCGTTGGCGTTGAGCAGCGGGACTCGCACAATTTCCATCGGGGTTCCTTTGTTCGTTCGGTGAATCTGCACGCCTGCCAATACTCGCACCGGGAGGATGGCCGACCTCGCCAGCGTATACAAGGCTCGCCAGAGCTCAACCCGGGGATTCCTCGCCCTCACCGCGGCGCTTTAAAACATCGCGTAACAAAGATGGTCCGTGCCTTGTCGCAAGGCGCAGCTTAAACTGCAGCGCAGGCACGCGCCGCCTGCGCCCGGTCGCCTGACGAGCGCCCGGCAACGCAGCCGCGATGTCCGCGGGCTGGAATCGCGCGACGCCCCCTCGGCTTTCATCCTCTGGAGGACGCACTCCCCGGGTGCTCCTCTCCCCTTTTTGCCGATCGACCCAATCCCTGACACGCGAGCCCTGATCGATGTGCGGTATCACAGGTTTCTGGACCTCCCGAACGCTTCTTCATCCCCGTGAGGTGCTCAACGCGATGACCGATCGCCTGGAGCATCGCGGCCCCGACAGCCGGGGGATCCTCTTCGATGAGGCCCGGGGCATCGGGCTGGGTCACCGTCGCCTCTCCATCCTCGATCTTTCGGCGGAGGGCCATCAGCCGATGCGCTCCCCGTCGGGGCGCTACGATCTGGTGTACAACGGGGAGGTCTATAACCACGGGGAGCTGCGGGAGCGGGTGCAGCGCGCCCGGCCGGAGATTCGTTTTCGGGGCGGCTCCGACACCGAGGTGCTGCTGGCGGCGATCGACACCTTCGGGCTGCAAGAGACCCTGGAGTCGATCGTGGGCATGTTTGCGTTCGCCCTCTGGGATCGCCAGGAGCGATGCCTGCACCTTGTGCGCGATCGCCTGGGCATCAAACCCCTTTATTACGGGGTGCAGGCCGGCGCGCTGCTCTTTGGCTCGGAGCTCAAGGCGCTGCGGGCGTTTCCCGAATTTTCACCCGCCATCGATCGCCAGGCGCTGGGTGATCTTCTGCGCTTTAACTCCATCGCGGCGCCCCGCTCGATCTTTGAGGGTATTTTTAAGCTGATGCCCGGCCAGTGGCTCACCTTTGAGGCCCCGGACCAACCTCCCCGCTCGCGCCATTTCTGGGACGCCGGGGCCGTCGCCCGGCGCGGCCTCGCCAACCCCTTTGAGGGCACAGAGCGCGAGGCGGTCGACGCGCTCGAAGCGCTGCTGCTCAAGGTTGTGGGCGATCGTATGGTGGCCGATGTGCCCCTGGGTGCCTTTTTGTCCGGGGGCATCGACTCCTCCACCGTCGTTGCCCTGATGCAGGCGCAGTCCGAGCGCCCGATCAAGACCTTCTCCATCGGGTATCACGAGGGGGCGTACAACGAAGCGGCCCACGCCGCCGAGGTCGCGCGCCACCTGGGCACCGACCACACCGAGCGCTACGTCTCACCGGACGATGCCTTTGCGGTGCTTCCCGATCTTCCCACGCTTTTTGATGAGCCTTTTGCCGACTCCTCGCAGATCCCGACCTTTCTGGTCAGCAAACTCGCGCGCGAGTCGGTGATCGTGAGCCTCTCGGGCGACGGGGGCGATGAGCTCTTTGCCGGCTACAACCGCCACCTCTGGGGGCCCCGGGTCGCCGCAATGCACCGGCTGCCCTACCCCTTGCGCCGCGCATTGAGCCGCGCGCTCCAGGCCCCACAGCCGGCCCAGATCGACACGATCTATGCGGCGGTGGAGCCCTTTTTGCCCGACGCGCTGAAGATGCGCCTCCCTGGCGAGAAGATGCAAAAAGTCGCGACGCTGCTGGGCTTGCGCGACGCCGAGGCGCTGTACCTGCACCTGCGCTCAAACATCGCCGATCCGGCCACCTACATTCGGGGCATCGACCACCACCTGCCCGCCGAGATCGCTGCCCCGCCGGGGGCCTCCGCGGCCGAAGCGATGATGTTCCGCGACCAGTGCTCCTACATGCCCGATGATGTGCTCACCAAGGTCGACCGCGCCTCGATGGCCGTCGGGCTGGAGGCGCGCGTGCCCCTGCTCGACCACCGCCTGGTGGAGTTCGCCTGGAGCCTTCCCCTGGGTTTGAAACTTCAAAACAGCACGACCAAATGGGTGCTGCGCCAGGTGCTCTACCGCCACGTACCCCAATCGCTCATCGACCGCCCCAAGATGGGATTTGGCGTGCCCATCGACAGCTGGCTGCGCGGCCCGCTGCGCCAATGGGCCGGCGATCTGCTCTCGCCGGACGCGCTGCGCCGCCAGGGTTTTCTCAACCCCGAGCCCGTGCAGAAGCTCTGGGATGAGCACCTCAGCGGCGCCAGCAACCACTCCCATAAGCTCTGGAATCTATTGAGTTTTCAGGCGTGGTTAACGCATGGCATCGAGACCCCCGAGAAGGTGCGAGGTCGCGAGGCGATGCCCGCGTAAGGTTAGCCCGATCGACACGACCTCACCAGATCGGCGACTTGCGGCAAGATCATATCTTCAAGCGATCGCGTATTCGCGATGGGATAATCGCGCGCCGCCACACGCTTCGGCGCACTTTTGAGAAGCGAAAACCCCTCGGCGCTCACCCTGGAGATCACCTCGGCGCCAAAGCCCGCGCCGGCGGTGCCCTCTTCGCAGACGACGAGTTTGCCGCTGCGTTTGAGCGAGTCGAGAATCGGCGCAAGGTCGAGCGGTTGCAGGCTCGAGGGTGCCACAACTTCGACCACAAGCTCGTCTTCAAAAAAGAGCGTCTCGGCAGCCTCCAGCGCGAGCTCCACCATCCCGCCGTAGGCCACCAGCGTGACATCGGCCCGGTCGAAAGGCTCCCAGCTCACGGTGGTGGTGGGGTAGCGCTCGGAGGTCGCGCGCGCGAAAAGGTCGCCGATGCGGCCGCCCTCGGCGCTCATCTGACGCCGGGCGTACATCAGCTTGTTTTCGACAAAGACTACCGGGCTTAAGTCATCGAGGACCGCGGCGCGCAAGAGGGCGCCGGCGTCGTGCAGCACGCTCGGGGCGACCACGTGCAGGCCGGGCATCCCCAGAATATGCTTCTCCACGCTCTGGCTATGCGTCGGCCCGTAGCCGCGGCGGGCGCCCATCGGGGCGCGGATCACGAGCGGGACGTGGACCTGGTCGTTGTACATCCAGCGGTATTTGCTGATGTGGTTGAGGAGCTGGTCGGCGGCAAGCATCAAAAAATCGCCGAACATGATCTCAACGATGGGGCGCATCCCGCGCATCGCCATGCCGGCGGCCACCCCCACAAAGCCCGCCTCGCTGATGGGTGTGGTTAAGACCCGCTCCGGAAAACGCTCCGAGAGCCCGCGGGCCACCTTAAAGGCCCCGCCGTAGGGGTCGAGCAGATCTTCGCCGATGAGCAGCACGCGCTCATCGGCCTCCATCATCGCGTGCATCGCGCCGTTTAAGGACTTGAGCACCGTGGTCGTTGCCGCTGTCGAAGTCGTCATGCTCCCTCCCCGGCGTCGCTCGCCGACGCCTCAAAAGCCATGGGCGCCGGTCGCGCCACCCTCTCATCGAGATGTCGCGGGGTGGGGAAGGGCTGCTCCCGACTCCAGCGCACCGCCGCCTCCACCCGGGCCTCAATCCTGGCCTCAATCGCCCGGGCCTCGTCTTCGTCGAGCCAGGCGCGCGCGCCGATGAGCGGCTCGTCTTTGCGAAAGCGCTCGATCTCCTCTTCCGGCCGCATATCATCGCTCTTGGAGTGGTGACAGAGGCGGTAGGTGTGAATCACCTCAAAATGCGGGCGCTGCTCGTTGCGCACCTTCGCGATGATGTCGCCGAAATGCCCAAAAAGCTCCTCGGCGTCGGTGGAATCGATCTCGCCGGCGTCGATGCCAAAGGCGCGGCCGCGGGCGACCATATCGCCCGCCAGCTCCCGCTCCACCGGTGTGGACTGCGCCCAACGGTTGTTTTCAACGACGACGAGGAGAGGCACGCTCCAGAGGCTGGCCATATTCAGCGCCTCATAAAGCACGCCCTGGCCCAGCGTCCCGTCGCCGATAAAGGCCACGGCGATGTTGCCGCTGCCCTTCATCTTCTCGGCCAGCGCCATGCCGGTGACCGTGGGCATGAAGCCGCCCTGGATGCCGTTGGTATAAAAGTTCTCAAAGCAGATATGCTGGCTTCCCCCGCGACCGCCGACCACGCCGGTGACCCTGCCCATCAGCTCGGCCATCAAGAGCTCCGGTCGGTCGCCGTAGACCAGAAAATGCCCGTGGCAGCGGTGGTTGCTAAAGATGATGTCGCCATCCTGAAGATGGTTGATCACCCCCACCGCGTCGGCCTCCTGACCGATGTAGCAGTGCGTGGTGCCAAAAAGCTCCCCCTCGCCAAAGAGCTCCAGCAGGCGCTCTTCAAAGCGGCGGATGAGCATCATCTGCTCAAAAAGTTTGGTGCGAAGCGGCCGCCCGTCGCGCTCAAAACGCGCGCGGGGGTTGGCGATATCGCCTCTCTCGACTGGCTGACTCATAGAGCGTTCTCTTCAGGGATAAAGTGCGTCGCTGCGGCGCCCAGGGACGTTTTGTTGTGATGTAGACTTCAGGATGCCACCATCCGCTGGCGATAGTGCTCGGCAATGACGCGATGGTCAAAGGCCTGCGCCCGAGACCGGGGGTCTGGCAAACCGTCGTTTTGAAGCGTTTCGGCCAGCGCCTCGGCCAGCGCTGGCGAATCATTCACAGGCACAAGTCGGCCCCATTGGCCATCTTCTAAGATCTCGCACGGACCGCTGGGGCAATCCGTTAGAACCACCTTCGCGCCCACGGCCATCGCCTGCAAGGGCGCGGTGGGGAGCCCCTCCCAGCGCGAGGACATCACATACACATCGGCCCGGGCCATATACGCATAAGGGTTGTCCACAAATCCCGGCATCTGCACCTGTTCGCTGAGTCCGAGCTGCTGAACCAACGCCTCAAGCTCGGCGCGTTTGCCGCCCTCTCCCAAAATCAGCAGTCGGCAGGGCACCTGATCTTGCAGGAGCGCCAACGCGTGGAGCAGGTTCGGATAGTCCTTCGCCTCGGTCAGTCGCCCCACGGCGAGCAGCAGGGGCATCTCGCGTGTGCCACGCGCTGTTGCAAGCCAGGGGTGGTCCACACTCTCTTCGGCGGCGGCCTCAATCGCGTCGATCTCCATCGGGCTGTAGATCGTCGAAATCTGCTCCGGCCCCACAATGTTTGCCTCGACCAGCGCTTCTCCCACGCCCCGGGAGACAGCGATCACTCCGTCGGCACGGCGGTAGGCTAGCTTCATCAGTGCCCGCAACCCCTCAGCCTTTACGTTGTCGCCCAGGCTATGCGAGACGGTGCTGGCCTCACGCACCCACACCGAGGTTTTGACGCGGGCGGCGGCGCTCGCCAGCACCGCCACGATGTTGGCGTGGGCGATGGTGCTCAGCAGGGCGTCGGGCCGCTCTTCGCGCAAGTAACGCACCAGGGGAACAAACGCGCGCAGCATACGGCCTGCCTTCAGATCGATCAGGCTCACATGCTCAGGGACCTTGTCACAGTAAGCCCCGCGCCCATCCGCGACGATCACATCGACGCGATCGCCGCCCTCGGCAAAGGCCCGCGCAAGCGTTAGCATCACCCGCTCGGCGCCTCCCCCGCCCAGCGAGGGCATAAAAAGCGCGATATGTCGGCTATCCTGACGCATCGTGATGATCCGGCCGGGCTCTGGGGTTAAACGATATGCATGGTCGCCGAGCAAAACCCCGGCCTTTGTCGGGCTATCCATAGCGTATGGCGCATCGCCTTGCTACCTCACGCATCTTCACACATGGGTGCTCCATTCCGTGCTACACTCTTTTGATTGTGTTCTCTGCATCCCTTAGGATGACGATGTCGACGCGGGGATGTAGTGCGTCATCCCTCACCACCGCGTTTTGAGCCTTCGCTTTTCTCATCCAGACGAGCCCTGTTTTATGCCGTACTTCAAAACTCGTCGCCGTGCACCGGCGTTCGCGGCCCTTTTGCTCGTGATCAGTCTGGCCGCCGGCTGCTCCTCGGAGCCCGCTCCCACCCCAGAGCCGGATAGCAGCTTCGACGCCGCCGAAGACGCTCAGCCCGAAGACGCTGACGCTCAGCCCGAAGACGCTGACGCTCAGCCCGAAGACGCTGACGCTCAGCCCGAAGACGCTGACGCTCAGCCCGGAGACGCTGACGCTCAGCCCGAAGATGCCGACGCTCAGCCCGAAGACGCTGACGCTCAGCCCGAAGATGCCGACGCAGACGCCACGGACGCCACCGACGCCGACGCCTCCGACTCGGACGCCGGCGCCACCGACGCTGATCTCGATGCCACCGACGCCGATGGGGATACAGACTCCGCAGACGCCTCCGACTCGGACGCCGACACTGACGCCGATCCCATTCTCACCGTCCCCACATGCACCGCGGACGTAGACTGCACCGAAGGCCACTGCTCCAACGGCGTCTGCACCCCCGAGGGTCATGTTTATCTGCCGCCCGCCACCTACACTCGCGGCGCCCCGACCACCGAGCGCGGCTTTCACGAAGATCGCGAGAACGGTGAGCATACCGCCGTGCTCACCCGCGGCTTCTATATGAAAACCACCACCGTCACCCAGGGGGAATGGCTGGATGTGATGGGCGGCTCCAACCCCGCCTATTTCGCCGCCTGCGGCGGCGACTGCCCGATTGAGCACATCACCTGGTGGGAGGCTCTCGCGTACGCCAACGCCCTCTCGGCCTCCGAGGGTCTGGAGGCTTGCTACAACCTCCAGGGCTGCGTCGGTCGCGCCATCGGCACGGGCTGCTACCCCACCGATCGTGATGAGGGTCAGATCTGCAGTGGTTACTACTGCGACAAGGACCTGCTGGCGCCGCTGGACCTCGACTGCAACGGCTACCGCCTGCCCACCGAGGCCGAATGGGAATACGCCGCTCGCGGCGGCACCACCACCGCCTTTATCACCCCCTCCGGCGACCTCACCGAGTGGGGCCCCTCCCCGGTTGACCCCGAGATGGATCAGATCGCCTGGTACATCGGCAACTCCGCGGTGACTTACCCCACCGGTTACGACTGCTCCACTGATCCCGACAACCCCATTCCTTGCGGCACGCACCCGGTCGCCCAGAAAGCTCCCAACGGCTTTGGCCTCTACGACATGACCGGCAACGTATGGGAGCTGGTCTGGGACTGGGCCGGCGACTACCCCGAGCCCGGCACCACCGTCACCGACCCCACCGGACCCGCAACCGGCATTGGGCGCCGCATGCGCGGCGGCACCTACGTCAGTGGCGGCCAATATCTGCGCGTGGCCTACCGCACCAAAATCGGCGAAGCTTCGCGACTGCCCTTTATTGGTTTTCGCCTGGTCCGCACCGTCACTCCCGCTCAGGATTGATCGATGATCCCCCTGGTTCGACCTACGTCACACCCCGTCACATCACCCAAACGCGCCATCCTAACCGGCGCAGCCCTGACACTTCTCACCGCAGCTTTTGCGATGGGCGTGAGCAGTTGCTCCCCCCTCGATAGCGAGATCAATGTCTGCGACGGAGAGGGTTCACTGGCCGCCCAACCCGGCGACGGCTGCGGCCCCTGCGGGCTCGACAGCCTCGTCTGCGGCGAAGACGGCTCGCTGGTCTGCGACGGGGAGACCCGCTGTGAGATCGGTGAGGTCTGCGAGTCCGACAGCGAATGCGGCGACTACGTCTGCCACGCCGGGCGCTGCGCCCCCGAGGGCATGAGCTTTGTGCCCGCTGGCGCTTTTGAGATGGGCTCTCCCCTGGGGGAGATCGGCCGTATCGACGGCGAAACGCTGCATGAGGTCGCCATCAGTCGTCACTTCCTCATGGATACCACCGAGGTCACCCAGGGCGAGTGGCAAGCGCTGATGGGCTACAACCCCTCGTTTTTCCCCTGGTGTGGCGAGTCCTGCCCGGTCGATAGCGTCAACTGGCTGGAGTCGTTGGCCTATGCCAACGCCCGCTCCGAGGCCGAGGGACTGGAGACCTGCTACGACCTCTCAAGCTGCGTGCGCGAGCCTGGAAACCGTTTTAGCTGCGATATCGAAGCGATCGACCTGGATCTGGACTGCAGCGGCTACCGCCTGCCCACCGAGGCCGAGTGGGAGTACGCCTACCGCGCTGGCACCACCACCGCCTATTACACGGGCAACCCCTCCTCGCGCGTGACCTGCGAGCAGCCCGAGCTCGATGACACCGCCCAGTATTGTGGCAACTGCCTGACCGACCAATCCCCCTCCTACGACTGCTCCAGCGATGGCCTGCGACCGCATATGCCCGCGGCCTGCGGCCCCGCCCCGGTAGCATCCCGAGATCCCAACCCCTGGGGCCTCTTCGACATGTCCGGCAATGTCACCGAATTCGTCTGGGACGCCAAAGGCCCCTACCCCGAGTTTGCCATCGACCCGACCGGCCCTGAGCCCAACGGCCGCATCGGCATCCGCGGCTCCAACTTCTGCGGCCACCAGGCCCGTCTGCGCGCCGCCGACCGCAAGTTCACCACCCCCACATACGCCGACGCGGTCAACGGGGTGCGCTTGGTGCGCACGCTGCGCAAGGCCGATGAAGACGAGTTCTCGCTGGATTCCTTCTACGACAATGGCTGCGGCGGCCTGGAGCCCATCTCGCCACGGCCCGGATCCCCCTGCGGTCCCTGCGGCCTGGACAGTTACACCTGCGAGGGCACCGACAGCGTCGTCTGCAGCGGCTCCACCGAATGCGACCTGGGTGCTCCCTGCCAGAGCGACGCGGACTGCGGCGGCCTCACCTGCACCGCCGGAAGCTGCACCCCCGAGGGCATGGCCTACCTTCCCCCCGGCGATTTCTTCATGGGCTCGCCAGGCTCCGAACTTGGGCGCTCCAACGATGAGGGGTTGCATCGCGTGGGCTTGAGCCGCCATGTCTTCTTGCAGACCACCGAGGTCACCCAGGGCGAATGGGAAGAAGTCATGGGCTACAACCCCTCCTACTTCACCGGCTGCGGTGATGATTGCCCGGTGGAGAGCATCACCTGGCTCGACGCTCTGGCCTTTGCCAACGCATACTCCGAGGCCCAGAACCTGCCCCCCTGCTACGATCTCTCCGAATGCACCGGCGTCCCCGGCGACGGCCTGCGCTGCCCGGCCGAGAACCTGCAGAGCGCTCTGGACTGCGAAGGCTACCGCCTGCCCACCGAGGCCGAGTGGGAGTACGCGTATCGCGCCGGCACCTCCACCACCTACTATAACGGCGATCCCGATGACCGCACCGCCTGCGAGCAACCCCTGCTCGAGGAGATCGCCAACTTCTGTGGAAACTGCTCGGTCGACTACGAGCAGACCTTTGACTGCTCCGGCGAGGGCTCCCGGCCTCATCTTCCTACGGACTGCGGCACACGCCCCGTGGCGAGCTTTGAGCCCAACCCCTGGGGCCTTTTCGACATGGCCGGCAACGTCGACGAGTACGTCTGGGACGCCGCCGACGCCTACCCCGCCTTCGCGCTTGACCCCACCGGCCCCGAGCCCACGGGGACCGTGGGGATCCGCGGCTCGAACTTCTGCGGGTACCAGTCCGTCTTACGTGCCGCGGATCGAAACTTCGCCTCCTGGACCCGCGCCGCCTCCTCCTCCGGGCTTCGTCTGGCGCGCACCTGGCGCAAAGCAACCGAAGAGGAGTTTTCGCTCGATGAGATCTGCAACAACGGCTGCGGCGGTTGCGTGCCCCTCGACGCCCCCCCCGGTACCCCCTGCGGGCCCTGCGGCGCCGATGCGTACGTCTGCGACGGCGAAGACGCCACCGTCTGCGATGGCCAGACCGTCTGCAACCCCGGCCAGTTCTGCAGTTCCGACAGCGACTGCCCCGGCTCGAACTGCTCCAACGGACATTGCGCACCCCCCGGTTTTGTCTACGTGCCCGAGGGAGAATTCACCATGGGCTCGCCCGTCAGTGAGCCCAGTCGCGAGGATCTGGAAGAGCAGCATCAGGTTACCCTTACGCGCCCCTTCTTGATGCAAGCCACCGAGGTCTCCCAGGGGCAGTGGCGCCGGCTGATGGGCAACAACCCCTCGACCTTCCGCCTCTGCGGCGATGACTGCCCGGTGGAGACCGTCACCTGGCTCGACGCCCTGGCCTACGCCAACGCCCTCTCGGAGGCTCAAAACCTGGAGACCTGCTACGACCTCTCTGATTGCACCGGTAGCCCCGGTAACCGCCTGAGTTGCACCGTGCAGGCCGCCAACCTCGACCCCGACTGCAAAGGCTGGCGTCTGCCCACCGAGGCTGAATGGGAGTACGCGTATCGCGCCGGCACCTCCTCAATGTTTTATACCGGCGATGCCCAGACCAACGCCCTCTGCGACCAACCCCTGCTCGACGACACCGCCAACTACTGCGGCAACTGCACCGTGGAGTACGCCGGCGCCTACGACTGCAGCGGCGGCGGCGATCGCCCCCATATGCTGCCCAGCTGCGGGCCCAAGCCCGGCGGCCAACACGAGCCCAACCCCTGGGGCCTTTTTGATATGGCTGGCAACGTCGCCGAGCTGGTATGGGACGCCTATGGCCCCTACCCCGCCCAGTCCACCGACCCTTACGGCGCCGAGCACGACGGCACCGCCTCGGTGGTTCGCGGCGCCGGCTTCTGCGGGCACCTCGCGCGCCTTCGCGCCGCCGACCGCGTCACCACCCGCTGGATCACCTCGAAGTTCGATATGGGCTTTCGCGTGGTGCGCACCCTGGACTGAGTTTCTCTCATCGACCTTCTTATGACTCCAACTTCGTCGTCGGCCTCTCTTCGGCGCGCCTTGAGCGCGCTGGAGGCGGCCGAAATCCCCCACGCCTACTTCAAAGATCCGGCCGGGCTCGGCCAGGCGCTCAAAGGCGGCCCCAAAGACTACGACCTGCTCGTCGCCCCGGGCTTTCGCGCCCGCGCTGAAACCCTCCTGCGCGAATGCGGGCTCAAGCGCGCGCATAGCTTCGCGGTGCCGCCCGTGCCCGCCACCTCCGACTGGCTGGGCTTCGACGCCGAGACCGGCGCGCTCCACCACCTCCACCTCCACGCCCTTTTGCCCACCGGCAAAGATGCGCTGCGCGACTATGCGCTGCCCTGGGCCGACACGCTGCTGGAGCACCGCCGCCTTCACCCCGACCACCAGGTCTGGGTGCTCAGCGACGCCCTCAACCTGGTGATTTTGCTGCTGCGCACCTGCGTCGAGCAAAAATTCGCGCGCCCCGACGCCTCCACCTGGGCCCCCACCGCTGAGAGCGTTGCGCGTCTGCTGGAGCTTCGCGCGCTCGCCAACAAAGACGAGGTCCTCACCCTGGCCCGCGCCCTGCTCGGGGAGCCCTTCGCAAAGGGGATGGCCTCCTGGCTCGACCCCAGCCTCTCGGGCACCCCGGCCACCCATGAGCTCGTGCGCCTGCGTCCCCTCGTGCTCGACACCCTCAAGCCCTACCAGCGCTTTCACCCGGCCGAAGCGCAGGCCCGCCGCCGCGCCCGCCAGCTCAAACTTTTAGCCGGAGCCGCCGCCCGCAAAACCCCGCTGCCGCTGCCACCGCGTCGCCGCGGCCTGCGCCTCCCCGACCGAGGGCTCATCATCGCGCTCATCGGACCCGACGGCGCTGGCAAATCCACGCTCACCGACGCACTCAACGCCTGGCTCAGCGAACTCGTGGATACCCGCCAACTTTACCTGGGCAAGGGCGACCCCGTAACCACCATTTGGCACGCCTTGGCCCACGCGAAATGGTGGGCGCTGGAGACCTTTGCACGTCGCTCCCCGCCCCCCGCCCCGGAGGTGACCGCACCTGAACACAGCGATACGCCGCCAATCCCCGAGCTCGACCTCGACGAGGTCCTGCGCTACACCCCGCCCCCGGAGCGCTCCACCGGCCGCCAGGTCCTGCGCGATCTCGCGTGGGTTTCGTTGGCCGCGCGCCATCTCCTCAACACCCGTCGCGCCCACATCACCGCCCACCAGGGCGCGCTGGTCGTGGCCGACCGCTTCCCCTTTCGCGCAAGCCACCTCGCCAGCGGACCCTCCATCCCCGGCGGCCCCGATCAGCCGCTGACCCGCCGCGTCTTCAGCCTCGCCGAAGATGCGCTCTTCAACTCCCTACAGCACTCGCCGCCCGATCTCGTCTTTCGCCTCAACATCGCCGCGGACGTCGCCTGGCGCCGAAAACCCGACCACGACATCGCCAACATCGCCGCCAAATCGCTGGCGCTGAGCCAGATCGACCCCGGCCTCGCCAGACTCATCGACCTCGACGCCACGCTGCCCCCCGACGTCCTGCTCAGCCAGGTCAAAGCCCGCATCTGGGAGGCCCTTTGACCCCCACCATCGAGTTCATCGGCCTGCCCGGCGTTGGCAAAAGCACCTGCGTGGAACGCGTCATCGAGGCGCTGCGCGCCGAAGGCCTCGACGTACGCGACCGCCACAGCGCGCGCGAGCACGTCAGCGATCTGCATCGCCAGACCCCCACCACCGCCCGCGCCCTCGATCTGCTCTCCCACCTGGCCTTACGCCCCGCCCCCTGGCTGCACGGCCTGCGCCTTACCCAAAGCATGGGGCCCCCGCACGCGCTGGGCCTTCGCCGCCTCTACGACCTAAGCCGCAAATCCCATAACACCGCACTCTCCCGCACCTCCCAAACGTGCGCCCGTGACGAGGCCTCGCTGACGATCTTCGACCAGGACATCGCCCAGGAGATCTGGAGCGTGCTCAATTTACGCCCGCTCCCCGACGACCTTTTGCTCGATCACCTCGTCGAAAGCCTCAAGCCCTGGCTCCCCGAGATGGTCGTGTGGCTCGATCTCTCCCCGGCCGAAGCCCTGCGCCGCTCCGAGCAACGCGCCCGCGCCGGCGGCCACAGCGTCGACTTTGGCTTGCCATCGCCCCCAACCTCCCACGACTATGCCCGCGGTCACGACAACTTTGAGGCGCTCCTGGCCGCGCTAAAGCGCTGCGAGGTGCACACCCTCACCCTCGACGCCGCGCTCCCCCCGAAGACGCTCGCAAAAGAGGCCCTCGACCACCTGCGCGCCTTTTTGAACGCACGAAACGACATCAACGACATCAACGAAAAACCCAGCCCTGCGGATGACGCTGTTATGAAATCCCCCCTGATCCGAACGATCCGGCGCACCTCCCAGTTTCTCTACCAGCATCGGGGCCTCGCTCGCCTTAGCGACTCCGCGCGCCGCCTGGCCGCGCGCTTCCCGCTGGTCATCGACCTCGACGACTTCGACGGGGACCTGCACTTTCGCCTTGAACTCAACGAACATATGGGCAGCCAGATCTTCTGGCGCGGCTTCTACTCCGGCCCCCAGATTCACCTCTTGCACCATCTGCTTGAGCCCGACCACGTCTTTATCGACATCGGCGCCAACCACGGCGAATTCACCGTCGTTGCCGCCCGCCAGGTCCCCCGCGGCCGCGTCGTGGCCTTTGAGCCCAACGAGGCCATCCACCGCCGCCTGCGCTTCAACATTGAGTCCAACGACTTCGACAACGTCACCCTCTCCACCTTAGGGCTGAGCGAGAGCCCCGGCGTGGCCCGCATCTACGAGGCCGCCGAGCGTTTCGACGACGGCACCACCCACCTCGGCCTTGCCACCCTCTACCCCACCGACCAGCGCGGCCAGGTCGTTCAAGAAATCGAACTCACCACCCTGGACGCCTTCGTCGAAGACGCCGGGCTTGACCGCGTCGATCTGATCAAAATCGACATCGAGGGCGCCGAACTCTCCGCGCTTAAGGGCGCCCACACCGTGCTCTCGGGGTTTCGACCCAACATCATCCTGGAGCTCAACCAGGGCACCTGCAAAAGCGCGGGCTACACCATGGATGATCTTCTCGATCTGCTCGCGGACTACGGCTACACCTTTTTTGAGATCGTCGCCGACCCGGCCGGTTTTGCGCTCAAGGCGCTTGATCGCCAGACACTCAAATCCTTTCAGAACATCGTCTGTTTGCGCCCCGCCCGCGCGGAGGACGCATGAGTCAGAGGCCCAAAACGATCGCCGAATCCCGCGTCCTCCTCTACATCCCCTCGCTGCGCGGCGGCGGCGCGGAGCGCTCGATGATCAATCTGGCCCGCGGCCTCGTGGAGGCTGGCGCCCACGTCGATCTGGTCGTCTCCATCGCCGAGAGTGACTACGCCGACGAGCTGCCCCCCGAGGTCTCCCTGCACATCCTCGACGTGCGCCGCGTGCTCAAGGTGATCCCGCATCTGGCGCGTCAGATTCGCCGCCTCAAACCCGACATCATCGTCAGCCGGCCCTACCGCTCCAACCTTTTGATGCTCGCGGCTGCCGAGCTCGCCAGATCCCGCGCCGCCCGCATCCTCATCGTCGACAATACCACCACCCAGGAGATGGCGCTCGCCAGCGGCACCGCCCGCGGCCGCCTGACCAACCTCGTCGATCTCGGCCTGATGCGCCGCCTCTACCCCCGCGCCTTTAAGATCGTCGTCGTCAGCCGCGGCTCCGCCGACGATCTTGTGCACCTCCTCGAGCTCCCCGACGCCATGGTCGAGGTGATCTACAACCCCGTTGAGATCGACCATATCCAGACCCTGGCCGAAGAACCCGTCGAGCACCCCTGGCTCGATGACGCCATCCCGCTCTTGATGACCGCCGGCCGGCTCGCAAAGCAAAAAGACCACCCCACGCTGATCCGCGCCCTGCACAAACTCAATCAAACCCGACCCACGCGTCTTATGATCTTCGGCCAGGGTCCTGACCAGGCCGCCCTCGAAGCCCTCATCGACGAACTCGACCTCCAAGATCGCGTCGCCTTGATGGGCTTTACCCCCAACCCCTTCCCCTTCATGGCCGCAGCCGACGCCTTTGTGCTCTCCTCGGCCTGGGAAGGCTTAGGCAATGTGCTTATCGAAGCCATGGCCGTGGGCACCCCGGTGCTCTCCACCGACTGCCCCCACGGCCCCGCCGAGCTCCTGGCCAGCGGCCTCCACGGCGAACTCACCCCCGTTGGTGACGCCACCGCCCTGGCGCACGCGATCGAGCGAACGCTCGACGCTCCCAGAGATCCCGAGCGCCTGCGCCGTCGCGCCGCCGAGTTCGACCGCCCCGCGATCTTGGAGCGCTACCTCTCGATCTTTAACGATGCACTGACCCGTTAAGCCCCGCTCTTGCGATGACATCTCTCCAACTTCTGGTTCTTTATGTGCGGCATTGCAGGCTACCTCTCTTTAAAACCGCTGCCCTCCGAAGATCTTCGCTCGCGCATCGAGGCGATGAGCGCCACGCTGCGCCACCGCGGACCTGACAGCGGCGACCTCTGGTGCGAAGAGCGCGCCAACCTCGCTCTGGGTCATCGCCGCCTGGCGATCCTCGATTTGAGCGAAGGCGGCCGCCAGCCCATGCACTCCGCCTGCGGCCGCTACGTGCTCACCTACAACGGCGAAATCTACAACTTTGCCGAGCTGCGCGCCGAGCTCGAAGCCCGGGGAGACAACTTCAAGAGCGACTCCGACACCGAGGTGCTCGTCGCGCTCCTGGCCCGCTACGGGGTCAAAGATGCCCTGCAACGCATCAACGGCATGTTCGCCTTTGCGTTGTGGGACCGCCAGGAGCGCGCCCTCTGGCTGGCCCGCGACCGCGTCGGCCAGAAGCCCCTCTACTATGGGCGCCACGGCCAGAGCTTTCTCTTCGGCTCCGAACTCAAGGCGCTACGCGCCGCCCCGGAATTCAAGGCCACCATCGACCGCCAGTCGCTGGCCTCTCTGATGCGCGTCCGCAACGTGCCCGCCCCCCACGCCATCTACGAAAACACCTTCAAGCTGCCGCCGGGCTGCTTTCTAAAGGTCGACGGCCGCACCCTGGAGGCAGGCGATCCGCAGCCCTACTGGTCCGCCATCGACGTCTTCGAAGAGGGGCAGCGCTCCCCCTTCCAGGGAAGCGCCTCCGAGGCCGCCGATCTGCTGGAGGCGCACATCAAAGACGCCGTGGCCGCCTGCATGGTCTCTGACGTCCCGGTAGGCGCCTTTCTCTCGGGAGGCATCGACTCCTCCACCATCGTGGCGCTGATGCAGACGATCAGCACCCAGCCTGTGCGCACCTTCTCCATCGGCTTCTCCCAACGCAGCCATAACGAGGCCGAGTATGCAAAAAAGGTCGCCGAACATCTGGGCTGCCAGCATACCGAGCTCTACCTCGACGACGCCCAGGCCCTCGACGTCATCGCCGATCTGCCGCGCATCTACGACGAGCCCTTTGCCGACTCCTCGCAGATCCCGACCGTCATCGTCTCCGAGCTGGCACGGCGCCACGTCACCGTCAGCCTCTCCGGCGACGGCGGCGACGAGCTTTTTGGCGGCTACCACCGCTACGCCCTCTTCGAGACCTTCGCCAACACGCGCCGCGCCACCCCATCGCCCCTCTTCAACGCCACCGGCCGCCTGCTCCAGAGCCTCCCGGGCGCCCCGATCGACATCCTCCTGCGCCGCGTCAGCCCCAAACTCGGTGCCCGTCGCCCCGGCGAACGCATCGTCAAACTCGGCGAGTGGATCGCGCAGAGCGGCACCGAGGCTGAAGCCTACCGCCGTCTGATGGATCTGTGGCCCGACGCCCTCAACCCCACCCTGGGAGCCCACCCCCACCCCCGCGCCCCCTGGCCCGAGCACGCCCGCATGAAGCCCCGTCGCCGGGCCATGCTCGACGACACCCTCTGCTACCTCCCCGACGACATCCTCACCAAAGTCGACCGCGCCGCGATGGCCCACAGCCTGGAGACGCGCATCCCCCTGCTCGACCACCGCGTCATCGCGTTCGCCGCCACCCTCCCCCTGAACCTCAGCAGCGGCTCAGGGGGAGGCCCCGGCAAAGCCCTGCTGCGCGAGGTCCTCTCCCGACACGTCCCTCGCGAGCTCTTCGAACGCCCCAAACAGGGCTTTGCCATCCCCCTGCACGAATGGCTGCGCACCGGCCTGCGCGCCTGGGCCGACGACCTTCTGAGCGAAGATCGCCTCCGACGCCAGGGCTTCTTCGCCCCCCAAACCCTCGCCCAACGCTGGCGTGACCACCGCGCCGGCCTCCGCGACGAGTCCGCCCGGCTCTGGCCCGCCCTGATGTTTCAGAGCTGGCTGGCCGACACCCACTCCGAGCGCTGATCCATCTCAGTCGCCGCCGAGTTCGACCGCCCCGCCATCCTGCAACGCTACCTGGCGCTCGTGGACGCGGCGTTGGCCGACTGAACGCCGTCAACGCATACCACGTTAGGGGGTCAAAGCGCGTTCCCTTCCGTCCACGCACACGGTGGGTTCACGTATTTTGGTCAGATGAAGCGCTCAATGGCGATTCTCCCGGCGCCCCATTCCGCCAGAACACGCTGAGATACACGCTACCTTCGTGCCCCCTCTCGATGAACAATGCCCCCGAGCACGCTCCATTCTTTCGCTGGCGACGTTTTAGGCGCCCACGAGCACGCTCCATTCATCCGCTTTCGACATGTTAGGTGTCCACGAGCACGCTCGTTTCTTCCGCTGACGACGTTTTGGGCGCCCGCCGACAGCAGGCGCCGGGGCCGGGAGCCTTACCACCCGATCGAGGACGGGTGCTCGTACGGGTACTCGTACTCGTACTGGTCCGCGTGCTCGTACTCGTACTGGTCCGCGTGCTCGTGCTCGTACTCGTACTGGTTCGCGTGCTCGTACTCGATCTCGTCCCCCCCAACCCGAGTGCATCCAGGGCGGCGATTGGCAAGGAGCCAGGACGAAGCTGTGGCAGCGCCACCGCGAGTCCGCAGCGACGCAGCCAGCGTCGTCCTGGATGCACTCGGCAGGCGCCCCACCTGTTCAGGCCAATACATACCCCCCTTCAGGTACTGCCATCTCCCCGAAAACACGTTACTTTTTTTGACGTCCCCCTCCCCGGCGGCGATAACCGACGTACTATCGTTCCAGCGCTCCCAACACGCGCCACAACCCGCGCACCCCCAAGGGCCCTCACGAATCGACCCACTCCGCATACCCCGGCGCCCCACAACCACCCAACCACCCAACCACCTAACCACACGCGCCCCCCCAAACGCCCTCACGAATCGACCCACCCCGCACACCCCCCAGGCCCCACAACCACCTAACCACACAACCACATAACCACACGCGCACCCCGACCTCCTCCTGATGCGCTCGGCACACACAACCTGGGGCGGATCCCTAAACGAAAAACTTATGAAAAAACTCATCCACTACTTCATCCCCGCCCGCCTCCTCGAAGACGGCGTCGAGCGCCGACTCGCCGAGGCGGCGATCTCCATCATCCTCTTTATGGCCTTCTGGGGGGTCCTTACCGCGATCTTTGCCTACACCGTCATGGACAACCTGACGATGCTGGCGCTGATTGTGGGGGGCTCCTCGATGACCTTTTCGGGGGCCTGGGTGCTCAAGCGCACCGGCCGGCTGGCGTTGACGGGCTATTTTGTGCTTCTGCCCTGCATGCTGCTGATTCTGGCGGTGGCCACGTTCACCGGCGGCCCGATGGCCACCGCGCTGACCTGGCTTATCATCGTGCCCTTGCTCTCGCTGGTGCTGCAGACCAAACGCCACGCCTATGTCTGGATGGGCGTGGTCATGCTGATCTGGACGGCCTTTATCTCCTACGAAAGCTTCGGGCCGGGCTTTGGGCCCTCGATCGCCGGCGGCAGCCCGCTGGGCAACCGCGCGCTGGAGCTTATTGGAGTGGGCTCGATGGTCTTTGGCATTTTTATGTTCAAAGATCGCCTCCAGGACTGGCTGGTGAGCGCGCTCAACCGCCAGCAGGCCCGCACCCGCGCGGTGGTGGAGACGGCGCCCGACGCCATCTTGACGCTGGATGCCCGCGGTCGGGTGCTCGACGCCAACGCCGCGGCCGCCCGCATCTTTGGCACCTCGGAGGCCGCGTTGCAGGGGGAGCCCGTCGCCGCGCTCATCCCCTCGCTGGACGCGAAGAGCCTGGCGCGCCACCGCGCTGACGACGACAACGTCAACCACGAGCACACCGCCCTGCGCCGGGGCCAGGAGTTTCCCCTGGAGCTCGCGTTGGGAAGTTTTGAAGAAGAGGGTGCGCTGCACCACGTGCTCGTGCTGCGCGATATCACCGATCGCAAGGCCGCCCAGCAGGCCCTTCAGCAAGCCCGCGACGAGGCCCTGGACGCCAGCCGCGCCAAGAGCGCGTTTCTGGCCAATATGAGCCACGAGCTTCGCACCCCGCTCAACGCCGTCATCGGCTACTCCGAGATGATTCTTGAGGAGATCGAGCTCACCGGCGACGAGAACCCGGCGGTGCGCGAGGTCGTTGAGCCCTTTGTGCCCGACCTCAACCACATCCGCGGCGCCGGCAAACACCTGCTGGCGGTCATCAACGACATCCTCGATCTCTCAAAGATCGAGGCCGGCAAGATGACCACCCATATCGAGCTCTTCGATCTGGCCGCCCTCCTGCGCGATGTGACCGCCACGGTGCTTCCCCTGGCCCAGAAAAACGGCAACCAGGTCACCCTCGATATGGATGAAGACGCGATCCGTTTCGTGCGCACCGACCCCACCAAGGTGCGCCAGATCGCGTTTAACCTCCTGTCCAACGCCTGCAAATTCACCCACTCCGGCCAGGTCACCGTGGACGTGCGCCCCGACGAGGAGAACCAGCACATCGTCATGGCCGTGCGCGACACCGGCATGGGCATGAGCCCCGAGCAGCTCGCCAGCATCTTTGAGGCCTTCACCCAGGCCGACGCCTCCACCACCCGCGAGTTCGGCGGCACGGGCCTCGGTCTGACCATCACCCGCCACTTTGCGAGCCTGCTGGGCGGCACCATCGAGGTGGAGAGCCAGGTCGGTCAGGGCACGACCTTCACCGTGCGCCTGGCCATGGATCTGGGCAGTGACGACGAGGCTGAGACCCCCTACTCGACCCTTGTCGACTCCTCTCCGGTCGCCCAAGCCACCTTCACCGGCAGCGGCCACACCCTCTCCAACCTCCCGGCCATCGGCGAATCGGGCCTGGTGCTGGTCGTCGACGACGACCCGACGGTACGCGACCTCTTCCGCCGCATCCTGGAGCGCGATGGCTACGAGGTCGTCACCGCCGCCAGCGGCACCGAGGCCCTGCTGCTCGCCGAGCAGCTTCGCCCCGACGCCATTACCCTGGATGTGATGATGCCCCAGATGGACGGCTGGACCGCCCTCTCCCGGCTCAAGGCCCACCCGGAGCTCAGCCAGATCCCGGTCATCATGATCACGATGGTCTCCGAGGCCGCCCGCGGCTACGCGCTGGGCGCCGACCACTACCTGATGAAGCCCGTGGAGCGCGACGCCCTGCTGGAGATCCTGCACGCCTACCGCGACGCCGACCTTCCCGACGAGCACCCCATCCTTATTGTCGAAGACGACGAGCCCACCCGCGCGCTGATGCGCCGCGTGCTTCACAACGAGGGCTGGCAGGTGATCGAGGCCACAAACGGCCTGGAGGGCCTCGAGCGCCTCGAAGATCACAGCCCCCGGCTCATCCTCCTCGACCTGATGATGCCAAAAATGGACGGCTTTGAGTTTCTCCATAAGCTGCGACAGGATGAGGCCCATCGTCATATCCCGGTGGTGGTCGTCACCGCCAAAGAGCTCACCGAAGAGGACCGCACCCGACTTCGCCAGGGCGTTAACGCCATCATCGAGAAGGGCGGAAACGACCGCGATCGCCTCCTCGACGAGCTCCGCCAGATGGTGCGTCGCCACACCCCGCGCCCGGTCGTCGACACGCTCTAAAGGTCCGACCGAGCTTTTTCCATCGCCACGAGCGTTTGCCTGAAGGCGGTGCTCGACCCAGGGCTTGCACTATGTTTCAGAGAGCAGTCGACTATTTCATCCCCGCCGACTTCGGCGGCGGGCAGGACATTGAGAAAAAACGCGCCGAGCTCGCCATCAAGACGGTGATCTTCATGGTGATCTGGGGGCCGATCACCACGATCTTCTCCTACGCCACGCTGCGCTCTCTTCCCATCGCGCTGGCGGTGGTCGCCGCCACCCTCTGCGTGGCCCTGGCCCCCTTCGCGCTGCGCGCCACACGCAACATGAGCGTGGCCGGAAACCTCATCCTCATCCCCTTCTACGCGCTGATCTTAGGCCTGGTCTTTGTCTCGGGGGGCATCAAGGCCGCCGCGCTCAGCTGGATGGCGCTCGTCCCGATGTTCGCCCTCCTCTTCTTCGGCGCGCGCACGGCGATGGGCTGGATGGCGCTCACGCTCATCACCTGGGTGGCGGTCTTCGCCGCCGACATCGGCGGCTTTCCCTTCGGCCGCATCATCGGCGGCGAAAACGACGAGGCCCGCCGCCTCATCGAGATGGTCGGCCTGGGAAGCGTGGTGTTCGCGATGTTCGTCTTCAAAGATCGCCTCCAGGACTGGCTGATCGCCAACGTCAAAGAGCGCGAGGCCGAGACCCGCGCGGTGGTCGAGACCGCCCCCGACCCCATCCTGGCCATCAACGCCAATGGCGAGATCGAGGCCGGAAACCCCGCCAGCGCCCGCATCTTCGGCGTTGACCTGCGCTCGCTCCCCTCCACCCCCATCCAGGACCTGGTCCCCGCCCTCACCGCCACTCGCCTCATCGAGTCGGCGAAATCTGGCGAGTTGCGGGAGGCCACGGAGTTGGAGGGTCGCCGTGGTGGGGAGCTCTTCCCGATCGAGGTCGCGCTGGGCGTGCTGGGTGAGAGCTCACGCGCACGCTACGTCCTGATCCTGCGCGACGTCACCGAGCGCCACGCCTCCCGCCAGGCCCTGGAGCTCGCCCGCGACGAAGCCCTGGAGGCCAACCGCGCCAAGAGCGCCTTTCTGGCCAACATGAGCCACGAGCTGCGCACCCCGCTCAACGCCGTCATCGGCTACTCCGAGATCATTCTTGAGGAGATCGACGCCATCGCCGACGAGGGCGGCCCGGCCGCCGACGCCGTCGACCCCTTCCGACCCGACCTCAAACGCATCCGCTCGGCCGGAAAGCACCTGCTCGCGCTCATCAACGACATCCTCGATCTCTCAAAGATTGAGGCCGGCAAGATGACCACCCACATCGAGCTCTTTGATATCAGCGAGCTCCTGGATGACGTCGCCGCCACCGTCGCCCCCCTGGCGCGGCAGAACTTCAACACCCTGACGATGACCCTCGATCCCGATCTGCGCTACATGCGCTCCGACCCCACGAAGGTGCGCCAGATCGCCTTCAACCTTCTGTCCAACGCCTGCAAATTCACCCGCCAGGGCCAGGTCAAGGTCGACGCCCGCCGCGACCCCGAGAACGACCAGATCGTCATCAGCGTCACCGACACCGGCATCGGCATGGGCCCCGAAGAGCTCAAGCAGATCTTTGAGGCCTTCACCCAGGCCGACACCTCCACCACCCGCGAGTTCGGCGGAACGGGCCTCGGCCTGACCATCACCCGCCATTTCGCGAGCCTGCTGGGCGGCACGATCGAGGTGGAGAGCAAAAAAGATCAGGGCACGACCTTCACCGTACGCCTCTCGGCCGATCTGCGCGCCAACGAGATCCGCCGCGACGAGGCTGAAGACCCTGGCGAGCGCCCCCGCGCCCGCACGCTCTCCACGCCCGGTGAGGCCGGCGAAGCGCTGGCCGAGGCCGGCGTCGACCTCGCCACGGGCGACGTGGTGCTGGTGATCGACGACGACCCCACCGTGCGCGATCTGCTGCGCCGCATGCTCGAGCGCGAGGGTTTTGAGGTGGTCAGCGCCGCCAGCGGCACCGAGGGCCTGCACCTGGCCGCAGAGCTGCAACCGGCCGCCATCACCCTGGATGTGATGATGCCCCAGCTCGACGGCTGGTCCACCCTGGCCCGCCTCAAATCCGACCCGAAGCTCGCAGCGATCCCCGTCATCATGGTCACCATGGTCTCGGAGACCTCCCGCGGCTACGCGCTAGGCGCCGACCACTACCTGATGAAACCCATCGATCGCGACGCCCTGCTGGAGATCCTTCAAAAATACCGCAGCGACGAGCCCAACAGCGAGGCGCCCCGGAGCGAGCGCGTGCTCATCGTCGAAGACGACGAGCCCACCCGCTCGCTCATCCGCCGCGTGCTCGAAAAAGAAGGCTGGCAGGTCGACGAGGCCACAAACGGCCTCGAAGGTCTCGAAACACTCGCCAGCGACCTGCCCCCGGCGCTGATCCTCCTCGACCTGATGATGCCGAAGATGGACGGCTTTGAGTTCCTGCGCCGCGTGCGCGGCGACGATGCCCTCTGCGACGTCCCCGTGGTCGTCATCACCGCCAAAACCCTCACCGACGCCGATCGCGAAGAGCTCTCCCGCGGCGCCCGCGAAATTTTGCCCAAAGGCGGCGACGACGGCGAACTTCTCCTCGAGCAGATCCGCGAGCTGGTACGAAAGGTGCGTGAGCACACCTGATCGCTCAGCCCGCGCAGCCGGCGCTCTGGTTTTTGCCCGCCAGTCGATCTGCTATAGAAGCCGACGCAAGTCCCCTGACTTCGTCGGCTTTTTCTTGAGGATAGTGCCCATGCCCACGACGCCTTCCCCCCTGCTCGCCATCGCGCTGCTCCCGGCCCTCCTGCTCACTGCCGCCTGCGACCAGGCCCCCGACACCCCCCAGACCGGACCGGCCCCGGCGGCCACCGCCGCCGGCGCCAACGACACCACCGGCCTTCAGGGCGGAGCGCTCGTCTACAAAAACACCTTCGACGGCCTCGCCCTCGGCGACGAGTGGCAGAGCGGCTACGCCGGCTGGCAGATCGAGGAAGGAAAGCTGCAGATCGCCGGCGCCAAAAACGACGCCCTCTGGCTGCAAACGCCCCTTCCCGAAAATTTTCGCGTGAGCTTTGAAGCCACAGCGCTCTCGGAGGTGGGCGACCTCAAGTTCGAGATCCTCGGCGACGGCCAGACCCACGAGAGCGGCTACATCGGCATCTTTGGCGGCTGGAACAACAGCCTCAACATCATCGCCCGGCTCGACGAACACGGCGACGACCGCCTCGTCGGCGCCCCCGGCCAGAAGGTCGAACCCGAGCGCACCTACACCTTCGCCATCGTGCGCACCGACAACCGCCTGCGCTGGTTCGTCGACGGCAAACCCTTCCTCACCTACGCCGACGAAGATCCCCTCAAAGGCGACGGCCACCGCCATTTTGCCTTCAACAACTGGCAGGCCCCGGCCACCTTCGACAACCTCGAAGTCTACGATCTGGGCGCAGAGTAAGTTCGGCGCGGGGGCACCCAAAACGGCTGCCCCCCTGCACCCCACCAAACGCTCTCACGAACCTCCCCACACCGCACCGCCAACCCCTGTGCCCCACCAGCCCCACACACAAATCGACCCACATCGCGAACCCCGGCGCCCCTCAACCACCTAACCTCATAACCACCTAACCACAAAAAGCGCCCCACCAGCCCCACACAAACCTCCCCACACCGCGAACCCCCCAAGCGTTCTAACCCAACCGCCTCTTCACCCCCTCCACATACCGCCCCAACGCCGCCGGACACAGGTTGAAAAATAGCGACGGCTCCACCAGCTCCAACTCCGCCACCATCGGCGCTCCGTCTGCACCCCGCACCAGATCCACCCGCGCGTAGAGCAGACCTTCGCCCCCCACCGCCTTGAGCGCCCGCTCCCCAACCTCGCGCTCCGCCGCCTCGACCGGATGCGGCCCGCTCACCGACTCATCCTGCCCGGCAAAACGCGGCGACTTGCGCACGCTATGCGTGAGCTCCCCATCGATGAAAATCAGCGAGCGTTCCCCGTAGGTGTCCACGCTCTCGATGTAGGGCTGCACCAATACATCTTCGGCAGCCACCAGCGCCCCGACCACCTCCTCGTCGATCGCCCCGGCCTCCATCACATGCGTCTGGTACGAGCCGGCCGAGACCGCCGGCTTGACCACGATCTTACGCCAGCCCTGATCCTCACAGATCTCCCCGGCTTTTAAACACGAGCCCCGCTCGATCATCGCCGTAGGCACCGCCGCCACCCCCCGCAGCGCCAGCGTGAGCAGGTAGCGTTTGTGGGTGTTCCACAAAACCACCTCCGCCGGATTGAGCAGCTGACTGCGCTCCCCGACAGCCTGCGCCCAGGCCACAAAGGCATCGCGTCGACGGTGGTAATCCCAGGTCGAGCGAATCACCGTCAGGCTGCTCTCCCCCCAGTCCACGCTCGCGTCATCCCAGACCACCCGGCGGGCCCGCAGGCCTGCCAGCTCAAGCGCCGCCATGAGAGGGGCCATGTCGGCGTCGGGCTCCGGAAGCTCGGCGCAGGTCACCACCTGCACATCCCACTCCCGGAGCCCCGCCCCGCGTCGATCGTCGATCACAGCAGGATTTCCACGCGGTAGAGCTTCCCTTCGCTCTGATGCACAAAGTAGAGGTTGCCATCGACCGGACTGACCTCAACGCCCGCCAGCGCCCCGGCGCCCAGGCCCGTGTCCAGCTCCCGCAGATGCTCCCCATCGAGCGTAAACGCGTGCAGCTTGCCGGTGGCCTGATCGCTGACAAACATCACGCCCTCATGCAGCGCAAGCCCGCTGGGCTGCTCCAGAAGGCCCGCCGGCACGATCTCCTCAAGCTCGGCGCCCTCCATATGGTCGTACACCTCAATGCCGTCGTAGTTCGGCAGGGTGATCGGATCGCCCATATCCCCGGCGTCGATATTCAGGCGCACGATGCGGCTGTTACCGGTATCGGCCACATAAAGAAGACGCGTCTCCTTATCGAGCTCCATATGGCTGGGCACATTCTCCACCCGGCTCAGCTCGCCATTGACATAACGAAGCACCTTGCCGTCGGTATGGTCGGCCTCACCCACGCCGTGATCCTCACCGAAGTCGGTGCGATCCAGCGATCCGTGCATCCCGTTAAACACCCAGTAGACGTTATCGACCTCATGGGCGATCCCCATCCCGTAGGGCGCGTTATGCAGCATGTCGAAGTGCGAGCCGTTGAGCCCGGGATCCGGCTCTTCCCCGTAGATATCGAGGTCGGCCGACCAGAGCACCGGTCCCATAAAGTCGGCCTGACTGCCGAGGAAGTTCGCCGTGCGCTCTTCGCCCACCGTCGCCCAGAAGCCGTTATCGCCAAAGGCCATCGCCGGCGGACGACGCATAAAGTGCCAGGCGTTCGGGTCGACCTTGACGATCACCTCCTGGTCCGCGGTGCCAAAGTTCTTGATCGTCGTCGTCGATCCCTCCAGCGCTCCACAGCCCGCAGCGGTGGCGTTGCCCTCTTCGCAGGGCTCGCCGCTCTCATGCTCCCGACGAAGCAGCCAGAGCTCATTCTCCTCGGCCGGATTAAACGCCAGGTCGGTAAGCTCCATGGAGCGCTCCGTGGCATACACCTCTTCCAGAATCACCGACCCCGGCGTCCCGTCGCCCACCCCGATCTGGTAGCCCTGGGGCAGCGCCTCACAGGTCTGCTCCGGCGCACACCAGGGGGTCTCCCCGCCACAATCGGCAGAACTCTCACACTCAGCCTGGCTCCCCTCGCCACAACCCACAGCCAGCATCATCGACGCCGCCCCGAAAAGGGTCAGCTCCTTCAAACTTGCAACTCGCACATGTACTCCTGAACAAACCAGATGTTGTCTTCACATCGTCGGCGCTTTCCTCTCAGCGGTCTCGGAGGAACACCGTCCATAACCAACCGTCGCCGCACGGCGACGAGCCTTCAAAGGCGCGGGGCTGCGTGACTTCGACGCGCACTCTACGCCAGCACCACCCTCCCGACAAACACTGCCCTCGCCAGCCACGCAGCGCGTCCAGGCGTCGGTCAGCGGCGTCGGACCATGCGGCGCCGGCCACAACCACACATCGATCCCAAAAGGGACCTGCCAGAGGTTGTGCCAACCCAACGTCTTCAACCCCTCGATTCTTCCCCGGATCGTCTCGCGATCGCCCGCCAACAACGCCTCCCCGAAGGTTTTAGCGAGCCTCAAAAACCGCAAACGCCCGGCCCGATGCTGCGGCGCATACACCCCTTCCTCGTCGGCCAGAAAGGCCTCCAGCCCCACCGCCTCCGCCATCATGATCAGGGTCATCGTCGCGTAACGCGCCCTCACGCCCTCCACCTCAAAACGCCGCGTCGATGTCCGCACATAGCCCCCCAGCGTCACTCGCCGACCCCCCATCCTCTCCAGCGCCGCAACAAAACGCTGATCTTCCAAAAACCCCAGCCCCTCCTCAAATCCCCCCACCGCCTCAAAGGTCTCCCGGCGCATCAACATCCCCTGATCCCCGTGGGTGGTGAGCGCCCGATTCAACGCCGACTTACGCTCCAGCAGCCGATAAAACCTCCCCCGCTCCTCCCTCCCCTTCCCCTCAAACCTGAGCGAAAAATGCCCCACCACACGCTCCGATACACCTCTTTGCTCCTCCCACCTCATCCGCTCCAGGGCGTCCCTCACAAGATCCGGATCCCCCGGGACGCTGTCCGCATGCAAAAACAACAACCACTTCCCCTCACTCTCCTTTGCCCCCGCGTTCATCTGCACCCCTCGCCCCGCCCGACCCACCTCCACAACCCGGGCCCCTGCCTTACGCGCAACCTCCGGCGTCCCGTCACCCGAGCCCCCGTCGGCCACCACCACCTCCAGCCGCACCCCGCGCTGCGCCCGCAACCCCTCCAGAAGTCGCCCGATACGCCCCTCTTCCTCCAGGGTGGGGATGACCACGCTCAGCTCATACGTCTCGTTCACATCTTCGCCGTTTCACGTGAAACACCTTCAAGATCAACACCTTATCACGCCATGCACACCCTGACCCACAAACGCCCTGGCGTCTTCTCTTCCGCTCACGCACCGCGACACCATGCTCGCCACGCGCCAATCTGACCACGCATTGCCCGGCGTCCACATCACCACTCACCAACCCCTCAACACCCCCCTTCCCACTGGCACACCCACCCAACTTTCGGTACACCCACCCCCGACACAGACCTCAAACCCCCGGAGTGCACGATGAGTGAAGGACTGGATCAAGAAACCCTGGAAGGCCGCCTCAAGGCCATGCTCGACACCCTCGACGAGAGCGACCTGCGCTACCAGGCCCTCAAGGGCTCGGTGGAGTTTCGCTCCGCCTGGGTCGACCTGGCCGAATACCTGAGCGAAGTCGTCGACAATGACGCGTTCAAAGAGTGGGGCTACCGCACCGTCTTCGCCTACTGCGCCACCGAGCTCGACATCAGCCGCGCCACCGCCCGAAAACTTCTCGAAGGCTACAGCTGGCTGGCGGAAGAAGCCCCCGAATACCTGCCCAAAAACCGCCCCGCCGACGCCCCCGCCCGCGTGATGCCCGACATGGACACCGTCTCGGTCATGGCCAAAGGTTATGCCGACTACACCGACGAGCGCGTCCCCCAGGAAACCTACCTGGAGCTTAAAGACGCCGCCCTGCGCGGCGAACGCAACGCCCGCGAGCTGCGCAAAGAGTTCAAAGAGGCCGTGCCCGAGCACCTGCGCGAGACCCCCGCACCCAACCCCCTCAAACACCTCAAACGCGCCCTCAACGAGGTCGAAAAAGCCCTCGACCAGATGGAGCCCGAAGAACAGGCCGAGCTTCTTGAACAGGCCGGCGAGCTGCGGGATGCGATCTTTGCGCTGGTATCGAGCCAGGAGATCGCCGGGGAGTGATCGTTACTTTTATTTACATCTAAATGCTCGCCCCGGGGCCCTCACTCCTTAGGATGAATGGACATCCTTTCAGGTTGGCCCCGGGGGCTCTACGCATGTTCTTCCGCGCACCGAGGCCATCATAACGACGTCTCTGGCGTGTGGTGTGATGATGCGTGTTTTGTTCAGGGCAAGTTTCGGCCTTGTTGGCCTTCTCATAACCTCGGTGCTCGCAATGGCCTGCGACGACCCCGCTGAGGGGTCGCGCGGGAACGCAGCGCGGGCGCTGGTGCCTTACGAGCGGCCGGCCGCCGGGGTCTCGCCAGGCGGCACGCTGAGCGGCGAGTCGGCGCCAGGCAGCGAGCTCTGCCTGGCAAATTTTGACTATCAGTCCAATGGCTGGTGGCGGGGAGATTTTCAGGTAGCCGGCTTCAGCAGTGGCCCTGACCAGACCTTCCGCGACGCAAAACGCGTGCTTGCCAGCGCTTTTGACGAGCCGGAAATCGTCGTCAATTTAGAGCCCATCGCCACCCTCCTCGAAGATCGCCACGCCCAGCTTGCGCAGGATGGCGAGCGCGACATCGTCTGGATGGTTCAGGCGATTCCCCATCTCCACCGCTCCACACACCCTTATGGTCCAACACGAGATGGCGACACGTTGACCTACGCCCCCGAGAGTATCTGCGGCTTACCCGTGGAGCAGCGCCCGGCGAGCGCAGGCGAATTTGCGCAGCGCTGCGGGAGCGCCCGTGTAAAACTCGAGGTCCTGGGCCACGTCTACGTCTTCATCGCCGACATCACAGACCTCAACGGCGATGAACGCGCGGAACTCCGAAATGTACTTCCCTTTAACGTGCTCACCGGACCGGGTGACGAACCTGCACTCAACTGGATCAACTCTCTGACTGAGAGCACCTACGCGCAGCTCGGCTGGCAGCTCTACCCCCTGGGCGTCGAGAGCTTTGAGGAGTTCTTCACGCCCCTGGCCTGGCAATCCTTTGACTGGAGCACATTTCGCGAGCGCAGCAACACCATCCATGAAAGACTCTTCGAACACCGCGCTGATAACGAGTACGAACATCCCGCCTTTGGCATCCCATACGCCTTCACGACCGAACCCTACAACTCGGTCGAGCTCACCTACTGCCACGCCGACGCCTTTGAGGATGAGCTGGAGTGCCTCCATGAGTTCGAAACGCGTCGTGCCTCCTTTATTTCTCCGAGCAGTGATCTGAAGATCTGGCACGATCACCTGCGCTGGGTTCTCGCAAATCCGGCGCGCGTGATCTGGCAAAGCAACACGAGCGACCGTCAGGCTCCTCTTCAAAGCTGGGTCGACGAGGTGCAGCTCTGCATCGACACCCTGCATCAAAACGCCGCCAGCTGCGCTACCGCCGTCGACGCCCAGGCCCGGGGCGACGATACCGCACCCCTGCTCTGCGACGCCTGCACTCTCCCTGCTGACTGCGACCCCGAAGCCCTGCTGGCCGAGCTCGACGACTTACGCCTTCCTTATAATGACGACTCTCAGGAGATGTTTTTGCATCCCCGCCGCTTCGAGCCCCTCTTTCACGATGCTGAACAAAACAAGAGCGGCGGGGTGCGCGGCGCCGAAGACTGGCTCTGCACGCTCAACTCCATCAGCGGCTACTTCGCCGGCGGCGCCGAATCCGTCATGCTCTCCCGAGAGGTCGACACAACTGTTGGTCGCTCGTACTGGCACCTCGACTTCGACTCCGGGCGCGCGCACGCCGCCACCGGCGAACGCCTGCGCGCCGGCGTCAGCTGCATCCCCCGCGCCCTCTTCGGCGACGCCTCCTTCGAGTTGGAAAACGACGCCTTCACCGACCTGAGCACCTCCGCCCGCACCACCACCGAGGTGGTTGGCACGCGCCGGCAGCTCCACGCGCTGGCAGGTATCGGCGGCCGCCTCGGCGGCCTGCAGACCTTCGCCCAGACCGCCCTGGAACCCTCCTCCGACGACGCGCTCGCCACGATCGCCAGCACCGACGAGCTGCGCGCCCGTGTGCTGAGTTTTGGCAGCGTTGAGGATGGCGCCGAAGATGGCGGGGCCCTGCGTCTCATCAGCCCCGCGAGCGAATTTACCCTTCAGAACCCGCCGGCCGAACCCGGCGAAGCCAGCACCGAAACGACTCGCATCCTCGCGCGCCTCGATGAAGCCTACTGCTATCTCACTGAAATATCAGGTCAATTCGACGGTCGCACCGAGCTCGTCGACCTCAACGCCACCTACGACCACTGGCAGCTCCGGGTGCGCGCCGCCGCAGGAAAACAGGTGCGCGCCAGCGCCCGCTGCGTCACCTACGACCCGTCCGCAGTCCGCGATCCCTGATCAACTGCGACGCGCTCTTAACTCTCCGATGCCCCTTTTCGCTGCGAGCCCATCATGACCTTTTTGAAGATCAACACGTTTTGCCCGATCCTCCTGCTCCTCCTCGGCACAGCCGCCCTCGGCTGCTCCGATCCGGCGGCCTCCCGCACGCCTCAGAGCTGCCTTGAGGCCACCGCGGAACCAGGCTGCGTGCTGGCCGATGGCGAACGCGTCACCCTGCGTACTGCAGACGATCTCAATGAGACCTGCCAGGCGCTCTGCCCCCGCGCTTACTCCCTGACCTTCAGCCTCGACACCACCGAGCAGCTCCAGGGTTTTGCCGACCTCACCCACATCGACGCCTCCCTGCGCTTCTCGGGTAACCCGGAACTCCAGCGCGTCGAAGCCCTGGCCGGCGTACAAGAAGTCGGAAGCATCGAGGTGCTCAACAACCCCAACCTCACCAACCTCCCATCCTTCGCCAACCTCACGCGCCTCGACGGACTGCGCATTGAGCGCACCCCCAACCTTGAGACCTTACGCGCCTTCGCGAACCTCCGAGAAGTCGGCTTCCCCGACGATCCCCGCGCCGCCGAGCGTGGCGTCTTCCTGCGCGACCTCCAACGCCTCAGCGATCTCGAAGGCCTCAACGCCCTTGAGCGCGCCGGCACCCTGCACCTGACCCACAACCCCAACCTCACCTCTCTCGATGGCCTCAACAACCTCCAGGCCCTGGGCGGCCTGCACCTCCACGCCAACCCCTCGCTCACCACGCTGAGCGGCCTGGACGCGCTGCAACGCCTCGATCGCCTCGCCATCTCCGGCTCGCCAGAGCTGCGCCGCTGCGAGGTCGACGCCCTGCTCGCCAGCCTCGAAACCCCACCCCGGACCATTGAGCTCAACGATCTCAGCGACGCCCCCTGCACCTGAACTCCCCACCCCGAATTCGACCTCTGGCGCTCCGACCGCCCCTTATGCCATCCTCTCCCCTCCACATCACAGAAGTTGACCCTTCAGGGAGAGGTCCCCATGGCGTATGGATGGTTGATCCTTCGCACGCTTATCGTGCTCGCTGCCGTGCTCGCGCTGGCCTACGCCGCGCTGCGCCTGCTCGCAAGACACCTGGGCCGCCGCCAACCCACCGAGCCCGGCCGCATCGAGGTCCTGGAGCGCCAGCTCATCGAGCCTCGCCGCTCCCTGCTCGTCGTGCGCACCGCCGATGAGTACTGGCTGCTGGCCAGCACCGAGCAGGGCCTCAACCCGGTCGGAAAACTCGACCCCGCTCCCTGGCGCGCCGCCGCGACCTCATCTCCCGAGGTGGAGATCCCGGCCGACGCCCACCTCGCGCCCGACGCGATCGCCGCCGACACCAGCCTCAATAGCTTTGATGCCGAGGCCCTGATCCCCGCACCACAGGCTGAGATCAACCCGATCGAGTCCCCGAGCAACGCCCTCCCCGGGCGCTGACCCGATCAAAAAATTTTGAAAAAAACGCCTCCCCACGCAAAACCTCCGCGCGCCCCACGACAATAAGAGACACAGGCCTGACTGACCTCAGACGACCCGAGCCCGCGGAGCTCCTCGTGTCTCTTCGTTTCATCGCCCCTTTCATCGCTGCGCTCTCCCTTCTGGCGCCCACCCTGGCCAGCGCCGAGCCCCTGGCCCAACCTCTGGCGCCCGGTGGCGGCAGCCCCCTTGCGCTCACGGCGCTCCTGGCAGGCATGGCGCTCTTGCCCTTTGCGCTCATCCTGGTCACGAGCTTTGTGAAGGTCGCCGTGGTGCTCTCGATCCTGCGCACCGCCATCGGCGCCCAGCAGGTCCCGCCCAACACGGTCATCACCGGCCTGGCGATCCTTCTGAGCATCTACATCATGGCGCCGGTCGGCCACGACATCTTCACCGAGCTCCGCCCCCACATCGACGCCTATGAGGCTGGCGAGCTGCAGGTGAATTTTAGCAGCATCGAGGAGGCGTCGCAGGCAGGCGCCGCCCCGCTACGTGCCTTCTTGATGCGCCACGCCGACCCCGAAGATCGCCTCCTGCTGCACGAGCTCGCCATCGAGCTTCGCCCCCCCGAGCAGCACAAAAACGTCGCCGCCGAAGATCTGCTGGTGGTCGTGCCCGCCTTTGTCATCACCGAGCTCAAAGAGGCCTTCACCATCGGCTTCATCCTCTTTGTGCCCTTCATCATCGTCGACCTCGTGGTGGCCAACATCCTGCTCAGCTTAGGCATGCACATGCTCAGCCCCACCACGGTGAGCCTGCCCTTTAAGCTCTTGCTCTTCGTGCTCGTCGACGGCTGGTACCTGGTCGTTAAGGGCCTGATCCTCGGCTACGTCTGACGCCCCCTCACCCCCGGAGTTTCGCGTGGAAGATTACATCCTCCAGGTGGCCCGCGAGGGCCTGTGGCTTGTGCTCTTAACCTCCGCCCCACCGCTTATCGCCAGCATGGGCGTGGGTCTGGCGGTGAGCGTGGTCCAGGCCACCACCCAGATCCAGGAGCAAACCCTGACCTTTGTGCCCAAGCTCGTCGCCGTCTTCGCAAGCCTGGCCATCGCCGGCCCCTGGATCGGAAGTCAGCTCGTGCGCTTTACCCACGCGCTCTTCGAGGGTTTTCCCAACTACTTCTAACCGGCCCTCAGCCCAAGACGCGCCATGAGCGAGCTCTCCGGCTTTTTACAAAACACCGCCCTGCAGACGATGGCCTTTGAGGCCGTGGCCCTGGCCGCGCTCATCGCCGCGCGCCTGATCCCCATCGTACAGATGGTGCCCTACTTCGGCGGCAAGGCCACCCCGCAGACGGTCAAGCTCGCGCTGACCATCACGCTGGGCGCGCTCATCTTCCCCACCGTCTGGATGCAGGGTGCCGGCGCCGAGCTTCCCGAGAGCAGCGCGCTGCTCACCGTGCTGCTGCTCAAAGAAGTGCTCGTGGGCTTCACCCTGGCCTTCGTCGCCTCATTGAGCTTTGAGGCCATCAAAGTTGCCGGCCAGCTCATCGACAACAACGCCGGGCTCACCCAGGCCACAAGCCTCGTCCCCCAGCTCCCCGAGCGCGTCTCCCCCAGCACGAACTTCTTGCTGCAGCTGAGCATCGTCACCTTCTTCACCCTGGGCGGCCACCGCGTCTTTTTATGGGGCCTGGCCAAAAGTTTTGAGCGCCTCCCCCCGCAGGCCCTGCTCCCGGCACCGGTGGGCGAAGGCGCTGCGATGTTTGCCGAGACCGCCGACCTCATCCTGCGCCTGAGCGTAGAGGCCATCGCGCTCGGCGTGCTCATGGCCTTCCCGGTCATCGCTGCGATCTTGCTCGTTAACGTCTTTTTGGCGCTGGTCAACAAGTCCGCTCCCCAGATCAACGTCTTCTTCCTGGGCATGCCCCTGAAAGCCGCCATCGCCGTAGCCGTCATGCTGCTCGGCCTCGACGTGCTCCTCGATCTCTTTATGGATCGCGCCCTCGACGACATCGCGCTCCTTCACGCCCTCCCCACCATGATGGGAGGCGACCCGTGAGCGAAAAAACCGAAGAACCCACACCCAAAAAACTTCGCGACGCCCGAAAAGACGGAAAAGTCGCCAAATCTCAGGAGTTTACGGGCGTCGCCGTGATGCTCATCGCCCTGGCCACCCTCACCCTCACCCTGCCGCTCATCGCCCTGGAGTTGGCCGGCTTAAGCGCCCGCGCCATCGAGCTGGCCACTCGCCACGACCTCGACGTCACGCATATCGGCCCCCTGCTTTGGGAGGCTCTGCAGAGCATGGCCCGCGCGCTGGCCCCCGTACTCGGCGCGGCCTTTGTCGCCGCCGCACTCGCCACCTACCTGCAAGTTGGCGCGATGCTCGTCATCAAGCCCCTGATCCCCGATCCGCAGCGCCTCGACCCCATCCAGGGCGCCAAAAAACTCGTCTCCAAAGATCGCGTCGTCGAGCTGATCAAAAACCTCCTCAAACTCAGTCTGATGGGCTTTGTGGGCTACGGCATCCTGGGCGACTGGTTGCCACCGGTCTCCCGCGCCCCGGGCGGATCGCTGCTCGGCGCGCTGAGCGCCCTCTCAAAAGCCACCTTCGAGCTCACCACCCACCTGGTCGCCGGCCTGGTCGTCTTTGGCATCTGCGATCTTCTCCTGCAGCGCTACAACTTCACCAAAGGACTGCGCATGGCCAAACACGAGATCAAACGCGAGCACAAAGAGAGCGAAGGCGACGGCCAGCTCAAGGGCAAACGCAAACAACTTCACCGCGAGCTCACCGCCGGCAACGGCCTGGCGCGCGTGCGCGACGCCGACGCCGTCGTCGTCAACCCCACCCACGTCGCCGTGGCCATCAGCTACGACCAGAACGCGATGCGCGCGCCCACCATCGTCGCCTGCGGCCGCGGCGTGACCGCCCAGGTCATCAAACGCGCGGCCTACCGCCACAACATCCCCGTAGTCCAGAACGTCTCGCTGGCTCGCGCGCTGGTCGAGCTCGGCGAAGACACCGAGATCCCCGAAGCCTTCTTTGAGCCGGTGGCCGAGATTTTGCGCCACGTCTACAGCCTGCGCGACGCCGAGTCGCATTCACACCCGGGACACCCATGAACCCCGCACCCACCCTCGATCACACCGCGCGCCGCGCCATCCTGCAGCTCGCCTACTGGCATCTGGAGCGCGGCCACCTCCACAAAAGCGAAGCCCTCACCCGCGGGCTGCTCAGCCTCGACGCCACCGATGGTCCGGCCTGGTACTACCTGGGCGAATCATTGCGTCGACGAGGGCGCTTAAGCGACGCAGTCCAGGCGCTGACCCAGGCCACTCGCCATGGCGACCGCCGTCCTCAGACCTGGCTCGCGCTGGCCGAAGTTCAGGTCCTCTGCGCCGAGCCGGACGCCGCGCGCCACGCCATCACCGAGCTCTGCCGGCTCGTGCCACGCGACGATCCGCGCGCGAAGCGCGCGCGCGCTCTGCTGCGATGCTGCCCCGCCCCTTTTGTCGCGTCCTGACCTTCGGTCGGCCTCAGCCGATCAGGCTGGCGATCATCGGCGGAAGCTCCGCCGCGATCACCGGCATGCCGTCATCTTTGGACAACGCCCCCTGCGCCCCGCGCTCCGCGGCGATCTGCTCAAGCTCGGCGCGCGGACGCCCCGACACAATGATCACCGGCAAGCTCGCAAGCCCCCCGATCTCCCGCAACGCGCGCACGGTGTCATCCCCCGGAACTTCCGGCAGGTTCAGGTCCGTGATCACCACATCAAAGCCCTGCCCGGCGACCTCACCGACCTCCCCAAAACGCTCACACGCCACCACATCATGGCCCGCCCCCTGGCACACCATCGTGAGCATCTGCACGATCAACGGACTGTCTTCAACGATCAATACCCGCGCCATGAATCCCTTTCCTCTGGCCTCACCGCCGCTTAAACGTCGAGCGCTTCGCGATCGGCGGCCAGCAGCTCTTCCACCAGGTTGAGTAACTTCCCGCCGGCGATCTCGCCCTTAATCAAGTAGCGATTCACCCCGGCTGAGACCGCCTGCGCGATCTCCTCTTCTTCTTGAACACTTGTGAGCATCACGATCGGCAGGTCATCAAAGGTGCCCAGCCCGCGCACCGCGCGCACAAGCTCCGTGCCGCTCATATAGGGCATCTGCATGTCGGTGATCAACAGGTCGTACTCGGCCTGTTTGATCCTCGAGAGCGCATCTTTACCGTCGGTCGCCAGCACAATGTCGTAAGGCCCCTCCGAGAGCACAAACGCGATCGAGGCCGCCACCGTCTCGGTATCTTCCGCCACCAGAATGCGCTGCTTACGCACCGTCTCCTGACGCTCCACATAAGGCGCGACCGTCAGGATCTCCTGCACGCGGTTGACCAGCTCTCCGCCACCAATGGAGCCCTTGATCAGATAATCGATCGCCCCGGCCTTCAGTCCCGCCTCGCGCTGCTCGGGGTGGTCCAGGCTCGTGAGCAAAATCACCGGGATGTGGTCGAGCCCCGGCGTCGAGCGCACCATCCGTGTGAGCGCCACACCGTCCATCCGCGGCATATCCACATCCGAGATCACCAGCGAGTAGGCCTGCTCCTGCAACATCTGCAGCGCCTCTTCACCGTTCTCGGCGATGTCGATGGGCACCTCCAGATCGGAGAGCAAGAAGCCCACGCTCGCTGCAATCGTGGGGATATCGTCGACCACCAGGATGCGTTGCTCCAACACCTCCGGTGCAGGCCCATCTTCCACATCGGTGACTTCGGCCACGCCTTCGATCTCGGCCGGAATCTCCGGGGCCGCGTCCTCTTCGGTGCTTTTCGCCTGCTCCGGCGCTTTTTCAGCTGCGTTCGGTCCGGTGCTCGCCTGCTTCGCGGGCATCAGCACCGCCGCGCCGCTCTTCGACTCCCCGGCCTGCCGGGTCTGCCCGAGCTCACCGAGGGTTTTGCGAAGCTCCTGCACGATCTCGTCGGCCTGCACCTCATCGATGCGCGCGCCCTTCTCGCGGGCGGCGTCTTCGATCAGCGCATAGCCGCGCAGCAGGGTCTTGGTGGGCCAGGCGCGTTTGCCCGGCTCAACCTTGCGCATCGCCACGAGCACCTGCTCCATCGTCCCGGTCACTTCGGCCACGGGCTTTAAGCCCAGCATCGCCGCGCCACCGCGGATCGCGTGCAGGTGTGAGGTCGACTGCTGCAGCGCTTCTTCGGAGCCATGCTCGCTGAAGATCCCCATCATCGCGATCGACAACCCGGTGAGCCTGCGGCTGGCCTCCTGCTGGAAGGCCTCCACAAACTGCTCCAGCCCGGCGGCTGCGCCGCCTGAAGCCTTCGCCTTGGTCGGCGCCTTCACACTCGCCGCCTGGCGGGCGCTCAAGAAGTCGGCCAGCCCCGAGAGGCCGCGCACGATCACGTCAACGCGCGTGGCGTCGGTGCCGTCCTCGTCGAGCTCTCCGATGATTTCGGAAAGGCCCTGCGCGATCTTCGCGCTGCCCTCGCTGTGGGCGCTTTCGGGCTCGGAGAGCGCCTCAAAACGCTCCCTTAGTCTGTCGATTGCTGCTCGTTGATCCATCACGTTTATCAACGCCTGTGGGTTGCCTGATCGTCGTCCGCGCGGCACTTGCGCGCGCATCATACGTCGGCCTTCGATCTGGGGCAACGCCGTCAGGGCGCCAATCGGGGCCAAAAAAAAGATCCGGCGATCGTCTCGCGATCGCCGGATCTCCTATCGTGCCGCGTCGGGTACATCGCACCCAACGCGCTCTACACCTGACCCGGAGCCGGCCTCATCGGGCTCACGCAACATCGGGTCGGTGCCTGACCCTTATGAGGTCGAAGCAGGCTCGACGATCGCATGGATCCTCCAGCCTTCTCCGCGGGGAGACGACACCACGTTGATGGGCGTCTCGTAGTTCTCGGAAAAATCAGCCAACAGCTCGCCAAGATGCTCCACCCAACGCTGGGTGTAGGCGCGCTCGCGGCCTCGCATTCGCATGACAAATCGCACCTGGTTGCCGCCCTCCAAGAACTTCTTGGCGCGGCGCAACTTCACGTCCATATCGTGATCATCGGTGTTCGGACGCAGCTGCACGGTCTTGAGCTGCACGCGCGTCGAGCGCGATGCGGCCGCCTTCTTGGACTGGTCGTACTGGTACTTACCAAAGTCCATGATGCGGCAGACCGGCGGGCGCGAATTGGGCGCAACCTCCACCAGATCCAGGCCAAATTCCTTGGCCTTATCGCGAGCCTCATTGGGATGCATGATCCCCAGCTGCTCGCCATCCGGCGAGATCACCCGAACCTCGGATGCACGAATGGAGTGGTTGACGCGTTGTCCCGCGTTATTGCGATCGTTGTGATTGCTCCGGCGAATAATGACCTCCTCAAGGGTTGGTTGTTTTTTACGCTCTGAGCTCGCGTTGATGCCACATCTGCTGCGTTCAGCAGCCTCAACCTCTGCGCAGTGCGTAGTACGGGCCTACCGTACGAAGTTAACATAAGCCCTGTTACGCAACAAGCAAGCCGGCGGCACTCTTCCAGCGGAAGTCGGCTCTGAGCCCCAGAACTCGGACGCTGACACCGACACGACGTCCCCCGACTTTTTTCAGACCTTCCTTAAAGCTGCGCACCCTCACCGGACGCGGCGAGCCCGGCTGGCGTGTTTTTTTAGCCCTGAGGTTCAAAAAGAGGGTGCGGTGGGTTGGCCCGCGATCATTCCGTCAGAAAGATGCGTCGCACCCGCGGTGAGATGCGGCAGAGCAGCTCGTACGAGATCGTGTGACCGCGCTCGGCCCACTCCTCCACCGCGATCGAGGGGCCGCCGGGCGTCGCCTCGCCAAAGAGCAGCACCTCATCGCCCACCCGCACCTGCCCGGCATCGGTGACGTCGATCATCGCCACATCCATACACACGTTGCCCACCACCGGGCAGCGTCTTCCCCCCACCATCACCTCGCCACCATTCGACAAAAAGCGCGGGAAGCCGTCGTTGTAACCCACCGCGATCGTCGCGAGCCGGCGAGCCTGCCCTTCGCAGCGCCAGGTGCGCCCGTAGCCCACCGTGTCGCCGGGCTCCACCTGCTGCAGATGCAATATCCGCGTGGTAAAGCGCAGCGCCGGGCGCACTCCGCGGGCCTCATCGCCCACCGCCTCCGAGGGGTGAAGCCCGTAAAGTCCAAGCCCCACGCGCACCATCGAGTAGCGCGCGCGCCAGTGTCGCCAGGCCGCCGCCGTGTTCGCCGCGTGCACAACGCCTGTGGGCACTCCCGCGGCGCGCAAACCCTCGAGCACCCCGTCAAACGCGTCGAGCTGCCGGTGGGTGAAGGCGTCTTCGTCGGGATCGTCGGCTGCGGCCAGATGCGTCATCACCCCGCCGATGCGCAGCCCGCTCATCCCGGCGACCTTTTTGCCAAACGCCACCGCATCCTCCGGGCGAAGCCCCACCCGGCGCATGCCGCTGTCGATCTCCAGGTGCACATCGACCTCCCTGCCAGCCCGGCGCGCCTGCATTTGCAGCGCGCGAGCCACGGGCAGCGCATAAATCAGCGCTGTGAGGTCGTATTTGACGATCTTATCGGCCTCCGCCGCCTGCACATTGGTCACGAGAATCGGCAGGCGAATCCCGCGCCGCCTCAGCGGAATTGCCTCATCCGGATACGCCACCGCCAGCGCCCGCACCCCCTGGCGCGCCAAAAGCTGCGAGACCCGGGTGGCATCATTGCCGTAGCCAAAACTCTTGACCACAGCCATCACCCCCACCTCATCGCCCAGATGACGGCTGAGCGCGTGGTAATTGTCGCGGATCGTCCCCAGATCGATCGACAGCCGCGTAGGCGCCACACTCTCCAGAAGATGGCGCGCGGCGCGGTCGAGCCCGATGGTGCGGCTGGCCTTAAAGAGCACCACATCACCCGCCACAAGACGCTCTTCCAGCACGCGGTTGAGCGCCTCCAGCCCTCCCGCCTGGTGAATGCGCGCCGGGTCCATGCCCGCCTCCACCGCCCCCTCGCCAATGTATTTTGCGAGCTCCCCGAGCAGGTAGAGCGCGTCGATTTTATGGCGCGCCACCGTCCTCCCCAGCTCCCGATGTGCCTCCTCGGCGCGGGCGCCCAGATCGAGCATATCCCCTAAGATCGCTACGCTGCGCTGCCCCGCCGAGAAGTTCCGCAGCACCTCCAGGGCCGCCCGCGCGCTGGCCGGGTCGGCGTTGTAGGCGTCGTTGATCAGCGTCACGCCCCCGCTCGTCGTATGCATCTGCAGGCGCATCTCGCTGAGTTCAAAACGCTCCAGCCCGCCCACCACCTCGTTCATCGAGGCACCCAGGATCCCGGCCATCGCCGCGGCCACCGAGGCGTTTTGTACATTATGCGCTCCGGGCACCCGCAGGCGTACCTCCCGGCTGCCCCTCCCCGCCAACGCCAGCTCAAAACGCCAGCCCGAAGCCAGGGCCTGCACCTGGCGAGCAACGCTTAACCCATCCTCGCCATCGCCAGTGAATGCGCGCCCCTCAGCCTCCTCCGGAGTCTCACTGACCTCGCCATCGCCGGGCTCCGAGAGCCCCTCTTCCCCCGCGTTATCTCTTGCTTCAAACGCACCTCCAAACGCCTGATCGACCGCGATCTCCCCCTCGATCGCCGCGTCCACAAGGTGCGGTTTCACGTGAAACAGGTCCGAAAATTCCTCGAAAACCTCACGTAAAACGACCAGTCGGCCGGGCTCCAACCCCTCAAAAAGACGCATCTTTTCTTCGGCGATCCCCCGCGCATCCCCCAGACCCGCGGCGTGCGCCGATCCGATATTCGTCAAAATCCCGTGGGTCGGCCGCACCATCGCCACCTGCCGGGCCATCTCTCCGCGCTGGCTGATGCCCACCTCCACCAGCGCCACATCATGCACCGGCCGAATGCCCAACAAGGTCAGCGGCACCCCCACCTGGGAGTTGTAGCTCCCCGGGCTCGCATGCACCGTATGGCCCCGCGCCAGCATACTCGCCAGCATATCTTTGACAATCGTCTTGCCGTTGGAGCCGGTGATAGCCACCACCGGAATGTCGAACTTTGCCCGCCAGGCCGCCGCGATCGCCTGCAACGCCGCCCGCGTGTCCGCCACCCGAATCAGCGAGCCCTCGCCGAACTCCTCCCGACGCCCGTGATGCACAAGCGCCGCGCCCGCCCCCGACTCCAGGGCCTGTCGCACATACGCATGCCCGTCAAAACGCGGACCCTCCAGCGCCACAAAGAGCGCGCCGGCGGCCAGAAGCCGCCGCGAATCCACCACAACTTCGCTGATCTCGGTGTCCGGATCCCCCCCGTCGAGCTTCCCGTTGGCCCAGCGCGCCACCTCCCCCAGTGTCAGCCGCGCGGCCGACTCGCCACTCGCAACCGACCTCTTTTTGCTGCTCACCGCCACACCCCGTGCATCGGATTCACCGGCGAGATTCCCTCACCGACCTTCGGTGCCTTCTCGATCGCCTCGCTGATGAACTCGCGGGCAAAGGCCACCGCATCCACCAGCGCATCGCCCTTGGCGAGCCGCGCGCAGATCGCCGCCGAAAACGTGCAGCCCGAGCCGTGCACCCTTTTGGAGTCCACCCGATCCGCCCCGAACTCCACAAAGCCCGAGCCATCGTAAAACACATCGCGCACGATGCGCTCAAAATGCCCGCCCTTGATCACCACGTTCTTCGCGCCGGCGCCGTGCAGGCGTTTGGCGGCTTCTTTCATATCCTGCACGCTCTCCACCTCGCTCATGCCCGTGAGATGCCCGGCCTCAAAACGGTTGGGCGTCACGATCAGCGCATGGCGCAATAACTTCTCGCGCAGCGCCTTAAAGGCTGAGGGCGGCATCAGCGGCTCCCCGTGCTTGGAGATCATCACCGGATCGACCACCAGGCGCTCCATCGGATGATCTTCCAGATACTCGACCACACACCCGATCATCGCCTCCGAGCCCAGCGCCCCGGTCTTGGCCGCGGTGGGCTTGAGGTCGCCCAGCACCGCGTCGAGCTGCGCGCGCACCATCGTCTCCGAGACCATCTCCACCGCCGTCACGCCCACGGTGTTCTGCGCGGTGAGCAGCGTGAGCACGCTCGTGCCAAAGACCCCGCAGGCCGCAAAGGTCTTTAAGTCAGCCTGGATACCCGCGCCGCCCCCGCTGTCGCTGCCGGCAATCGTCAACGCCACCGCCGGCGCTACGCCTGCCCCCGGGCCTTCAGGCTTTTCGAAAAGATCAAAAAACGCGCTCATCTCAACCCTCGCTCACGCTGGTGTCGGGGCCGCCCTGCCCCTCCTCATCTTCGATCTGCTCGCCAGTCTGCCCGTAGCGCCGCTGGCGTCGGCTGTAATCCTCAAACGCTTCGATCAGCTTCGCCTCATCAAAATCCGGCCAGAGCGTCTCGGTGATAAAGAGCTCGCTGTAGGCGATCTGCCACAACAAAAAGTTCGAGACGCGGCACTCCCCGCTGGTCCGAATCACAAGGTCCGGATCGAGGCGCCCGCGGGTGTAGAGGTAGTCGCTGATCGTATCTTCATCGATGGCGTCGACGTCCAGCCTTCCGGCGACCGCATCACGCGCGATGTTGCGCGCCGCCTGGGTGATCTCTTCGCGACCGCCGTAGCTTACGGCCACCTGCAAAATCATCCCGGTGTTCTCGGCGCTGCGCGCCTCCAGCTCCCCGATGGCTTTTTGCAACTTCGGAGAGAGGCGCTCGCGGTCGCCGATCACCTGCATGCGAATGCCGTTCTGCAGAAGGCGTTTGCGCTCTTTCTTGATGTAGAGATCAAAGAGCGTCATCAACCCGCTGACCTCATCGCGAGGCCGCCCCCAGTTCTGGGAGCTGAACGCATAAAGCGTCAAAATCTCCACCCCCAGGTAACGGCAGCTCTCCACCACGCGGCGCACCGCGTTGGCCCCCTCGTGGTGGCCGCGAATGCGCGCCATCCCCCGCTGCACCGCCCAGCGCCCGTTGCCGTCCATGATCACGGCCACATGCCGCGGGACGCTTCCCTCAAACCGCTTGAGCGTGGCCTCATCGACCGTCAGTTTTGCCATCGCGTCTGCACTCGCAAAAGGTTCGAACTTGTTCAGAAAATTCAGCGCTCGCCAGGGCCCCTCAACATATCAACGCACGCGGGAGCCGGCGCACGCTACTACGCGCCGGGCAGCGATTGAAGGGCCTCAAGCTCGCCACTTACCTCACCGACGCGGATTGTCTGCCCCACCTCATACGCCCCACGTTTCATAAAGACCAGCCCCCGGTACAACGCCCCACCCACGTCGCGGGCCACGCTGACAAGCTCCCCCTTCTTGACCCACTCCCCATCAATGAGCGCCTCCACATCCGCCCCCACCTCCGGCGCCTCCCCCGCCTCCAAACTCACCCGCCGCAGCATCTTCGCCGGCGTGCCGCGGGTATCGAGCCGCGCGATGATCTCCTGGCCCAGATAACATCCCTTATCGTAGGCAATCGCGTCTTCAAAACCGGCCTCCAGGGGAATCACCTTCTCGTGCAGCTCCACCCCGAAGCGCGGCACCCCGGCGGCCAGGCGCAGCCTTTCAAAACCGGCCTCCCCGCACATCGAAAGCGGCCGACCCACGGCCTCTTCCACCGCCTTCATCACCTCGAGCACATCACCCGCATCCAGGCGCAGCTCGAAGGCTTCTTCAGGCGACCAGGGCACCCGCTGCACCACCACGCCACGTCCCGCGAGCTGACCCCAGGTGCCCGAAAACATATTTAAACTTCCCGGCGCCATCCGATGCGCCCACGACCCGCATTGCGCCAGCACCCGGGCTGCCCCCCGGCCGTAAAGCCCCAGCACAAAGGTCTCCGCGCTGCGATCGTTGAGCGTGACCTTTTCCAGAATAATATGGCGGCGCAGGTGACTCATCAGCCCCCCGGCCAGCGTGCCGGGCTCCATATCCACCAGAAGCATCTCGGGAAAATGCAAGAGGCGCGCCTCACCAACAAAGCGTCCGGTGTGGCTGACCCAGGCGGTGCGCTGGCCGCGGCCCTCCTCGGCCAGGCCCATCAGATCGCTCGTCACCAGGCCCTGAAGCCAGGGAATGGCGTCATCGCCGGCGATCGTCAGCGTCTCGCGCGGGCTTCGAGCCACCCAGCCCAGCCCCTCTTCGAGCACCGCGTCGACGCCGGCCTGATCCTCGTCGCCCTCCTGACCCACATAGCGAACCCGACCTTCGTCGCCAAAAACCGCGCCGCGCGCCTCAAAGTTCGCCCGAATCTGTTGCGATATCGCCATCACCTGCCTCACGCTCATCGTTGCATCGTTTAAAGTCGGCGGCCCGCAGGGATATCCTGGATATACTGCATATCCTGCCTCATCCTTCACCGGGGCGCCCACGGCGTTATAAGTCGGGTGCGGAACAAGCTCCAGCGCCGCTTCGTTCCACCGGCATCAAGCATGGGCACTTCGCCCACCCTTCCCGACCCGCAGGGCCTTGCGGTTGCGGTCGTTCCTGATTAGATTCCGCCTGCCTCACGGGCCTCATCGCCGGCCGCGCATCGCGCGCCGCTTCGGCCGGGCCCCTCCCAGCAGCTCCCCCCTCCTCGGTGAGCCCGACGTGTCCTCCCCAGACCTCTACAACCGGCGATTTTTCCTCTTCAGCGGCAAAGGCGGCGTGGGCAAAACCACCCTCTCGGCGGCCTTCGCCCTCAGCTGCGCTCGCCGCGGCGAACGCACGCTGCTGATGGAGCTCAACGTTAAGGGCAAGATCAGCACCCTCTTTGGCGCCGGTGAAGTCGACCACGAGATCCGCGAGGTCGACGACAACCTCTATGCCGTCAACGTCACCCCGGCCGCCGCGATGCGCGAATACGCGCTTATGATCCTCAAGATCAAACTCGTCTACCGCGCCGTCTTCGAGAACCGCATCGTCAGCTCCTTTCTCAAAGTGATCCCCGGCCTCAACGAGCTGGTGATGCTGGGCAAGGCCTACTACCACGTCAACGAGACCGACGAGTCCGGCCGCCCGAAATGGGACAAGATCATCGTGGACGCCCCGGCCACCGGCCACGGTATTTTCTTCCTGAAGATTCCCTCGGTGATCACCAGCCTTGTGAAGTCCGGCCTGATGTTTGAGGAAGCCCAGCGCATCCTCGATCTTCTGCAAGACCCGGAGCGCACGGCCATCAACCTGGTGACCCTGGCCGAAGACATGCCCGTCAACGAGACCCTGGAGCTGGCCCGGGTGGTGCGCGAAGAGATGGGGGTTCCGATCGGCGTGGTGCTCGCCAATGCCGTCTACCGCCCGCTCTTTGACGACGCCCAGGTCGCGCATCTCAACGAGGCCCACGCCGCCCTGCAGGCCGCCGCCGACGCCGGCGACGAGCGCGCCCAGACCCACCCGGGCGCGGGCTTTGTCGAAGCCGCCCGTTTCCGCAACGCGCGGGTCGCCATGCAGCAAGAATACCTCGATCTTCTGCGCGAGCAGGCCGACGCCCCCATGGTCGAGGTGCCCTTCTACTTCCACGACCGCATGAGCTTCGCCACGATCGACGAGATCGCCGAGCACCTCTCCCGCGAGCTTCCCGCGCTTGCCAACCCTGCCGAAGATACCGCCGACCGCTCCTCAAGCTCCGCCGGCTGAGTTGCCCGGCGGCGGCTGAGCACGCTCGGCGACCTTTTTGAAGGACTCCCCCCATGGCCCGCACCGACGATGAGGCCCAGGCCTCCCGATACTTTGAGCGCGTGATCTCCGAGCGACAGGTCGTGATCTGCGTGGGCTCCGGCGGCGTGGGCAAGACCACCTCCAGCGCGGTGATTGGCCTCAACGCCGCGCTCAGCGGCCGCCGCGTGCTGGTGATGACCATCGATCCGGCGCGCCGCCTGGCCAACTCACTGGGCATCGAGGCCCTGGGCAGCGAGATGCAGCAGATCCCACTCGAGCGTTTCGAAGAGCTCGGCCTTGAGCCAAAGGGCGAGCTCTGGGCGATGATGCTCGATATGAAGGATTCGTTTGATCGCCTGGTGCAGCGCCACGCCCCCGATCCCAAAACGCGCGACGCCATCCTCGACAACCGCTTTTACCATTATTTCTCCACCAGCCTGGCCGGCACCCAGGAGTACGCCGCCTCGGAGCGTCTTCATGAGCTTGTGCAGTCTGGCGAGTTTGACCTGATCGTGCTCGATACCCCGCCCACCACCCACGCGCTCGACTTTCTCGAAGCCCCCGAGCGCCTGGTCGACGCGGTGAGTTCCCGCGCGCTGCAGTGGCTCTATAAGCCCGGCGTGCTCTCGGGGCGCTCCGGCATGGGAATTGTCTCCCTCGGCACAAATTACGTGATGCGCACGCTGGGCAAGTTCACCGGCGGGGAGCTCTTGAGCGAGCTCGGCGTCTTCTTAAAAACCTTCTCCTCGCTCTTTGAGGGCTTTGAAGAGCGCGCCCGCGGCGTCATCGATCTTTTGAAAAGCTCCCGCACGGGCTTTGTCGTCGTGACCGCTCCCGACAGCCTCACGGTCGAAGAAGCGCTCTACTTTTACGAAAAACTCGACCGCGACGCCCTGCACGTCGACGCCTTCATCGTCAACCGCGTGCACCCCCGCTGGGTCAGCGAAGAGGCCCTGGCGCTGCCGCCCGAGGCCCTGGCCGCCGCGCTCTCCGAGCCGCCGCTCCCGGCCCTCGACCCCGCGCTCAACCCCACCGACCTGGCCGAGCATCTGCTGGAGAACGCCTCCCAGTTCGAGCTCCGCGCCACCCAGGACGCCTCCAGCATCGCGCTGATGGGCGATCGGCTCCCCAAAACGATGCCGATCCTGAAGGTGCCTTATTTTAACCGGGATATTCACTCCCTGGCCGGCCTCAACAAAGCCCGCACCGCCCTTTTCGGTTATTTTTAATCAGGGCCGCTTTATGCATCGCCGGTGAGGCTGACTCCGGAGCATGGTGCTTGATTCGGGGCTCTCTTCTTCGCTACAGCTCGGGGCATTCTCTGGATATGAATTCGGCGCCTTGATGCGCTCCCTGCCCCCGAGCCTGCCATGATCCTCAAAACTCTGCGTCGCCTGAGCGCGGCCCTCCTCTTAAGCCTCACCTTGAGCGCCTGCGGCGATGGGGATGTCGGCCAATGCGAAGCCTATCCCGCCTGCAACGCCGACCAGACCGAAGTCGAAAGCTGCGACGAAGGCGACGAGAGCTGCCACGAAAACACCCTCTGCGGCTCGACCATCTACTGCCAGGACACCCCCACCGATTGCACCGCGGTGCCCCAATGCGAGGTCGGCGACTCCCCTGTCGACAACTGCTCCTCGGTCGACGGCTGCTACTCGGTCACCGAATGCGGCGCGACGATCATCTGTGAGCGTGTCGAGGCCTGCCAGGGCGCACCGGTCTGCAACGACGACGACATCCAGGTCGATGCGTGTCCCGACGACTCCATCTGCTACGACGTCACCGAGTGCGGCACCACCATCATCTGCCAGACCGAGCACGAGACCTGCGACGGGATCCCCGAGTGCGACGAAGGTGACACCCCGGTTGAGACCTGCCCGGCCGACGCCTCCTGCTACGAGCGCGAGGCCTGTGGCGAGTCGATCACCTGCCAGGTCCTCGAGCTCTGCGAGGCCCTTCCCGAATGCGACCCCGGCGACACCCCGATTGACACCTGCCCCGACGATGCCTCCTGCTACGAGCGCGAGGCCTGCGGCACCACGATCACCTGCGAAGAAGCCCCGGGCGGCAGCTGCGCTCAGAGCTTTGAATGCCCCGACACCCACCAGAACACCCCGCCCTGCACCGAATGGGGTGACTGCATGAGCTTTTATGGCTGCGGGGAGTTCCAGCTGCTTTGCAGTGGCGAGCAGCGCACCACCGGGTGCCGCGCCGCCCCGGTCTGCCCCGAGGGTTTTGAGATCACCGAAGAGGCCTGCACCTCGATCGAAGATCCCTGCGTCGAGGTCACCGTCTGCGACACCACCATCACCTGTTCACCGGCGCTGACCGAGGGCTGATTCACGCGCCTGTTCGCCGCACCACATCAGGGCGATGTCCGACCGAGGGTCGGACATCGCCCTTTTTTTATGCGCCTCATCCGCGACCCGGGGTCGGACATCGACATCCCATCCGTTTCGTCTCCGGCCCGGCGTGTTCACGTTTCTGGCATACGCTGACCCTTTTCCACCGCCCCCCGGAGCCCCCCATGCGCTACGCCGACCGCCACCCCACTCGCCTCTCCCCCGACGAGATTGATGCGCTTATCGCCGACGTGACCTTCCCCATCTACACCGAAGATCTTTTAAGCCAGTTCCGCAACGCCGGCGCCTCCGAGCGCACCCTCAAGGCCCTGGGCGACATCCCCGAACACACCTACCAGGACCAGAATGAGCTGAGAAAAGCGCTCCTCGGCTACAAATTCGACCCCGAAAACGAGCCCCATTCCTCCACCTCCATCTTTAAAGGCAGCAGCAGCCTCCCCAACAAGACCGCACACTGATGGAGCGATGCGCACCACATCCCAATCCCCCCTACCCCACACCCCGGGCTGGAGACTGGCCATGAGCCCCACCATCGACCGCGCCACCAACCGCCTCCTCAACGAGGTCACCGAATACATCGCCGACGTCGAATACCCCGCCCACACCGGCGAGCTGCTGGATAAGGCGCGTAAGGCCGGCGCCCCCCACCGCGTGCTCGACACCCTGGGGCTTTTGCCCGAGCGCATTTTTCAAACCTACGACGACCTCGTCGCCCTGGTCGTCGACCCCGACACCGCCCCCGCCCCACCCGACGAAGACCCCCGCCACCACAGCGCCCTCGGCCGCGGCCTCCTCCCCGACGAATTTTTCCAATAATTTCAATCAATTAGATGGGGGGCATGGTGGGGTTTAGCGGGGAGTTCGGGGAGGTGAGGGCCGCCACTCAGGTGACTTAGCGCGGGTTCTGTTCATAACAGAGGGGCTACTCAGGCCCCTTACCTCTCGTTTTACTCAGGTAAATCGGCAACTCAGGCCCCTTACCTCTCGTTTTACTCAGGTAAATCGACGACTCGGACCCCTTACCTCTCGTTTTACTCAGGTAAATCGACAACTCAGGCCCCTTACCTCTCGTTTTACCCAGGTAAATCGGCAACTCAGGCCCCTTACCTCTCGTTTTACTCAGGTAAATCGGCAACTCAGGCCCCTTACCTCTCGTTTTACTCAGGTAAATCGGCGACTCGGACCCCTTACCTCTCGTTTTACTCAGGTAAATCGACAACTCAGGCCCCTTACCTCTCGTTTTACTCAGGTAAATCGGCAACTCAGCAACCGGGCCCCCACAAGGGGGGCCCCTACATCATGCCCCACTCACAGCATCGCTCCCTGATTAAAATCAATCGGAGAGGATGGCGTCGTGATCCGTCTCGTAGTCAGCCAGGCAATCCGCCGGAATACCGCGGCGGATGAGCTCGGTGGCGTGGTTGATGTCGGTGTAGAGCACGCGGTCTTCGCTCAAAAAACTGACCTTATGGCGCAGACTTTCGAGCGCCTTCGCGGTGCGTTTTCCGAGCTGATAGCCCTCGCGCAGGTCCAGCGCCTGGCCGGCGATCAAATACTCAATCGCCAGAATACGCTCCACGTTGGTCATGATGCGGAAGGCGTGCAGGCCGGCGTGCATGCCCATGGAGACGTGGTCTTCCATGTTGGCGCTGGTGGGAATGGAGTCGACGCTGGCCGGGTGGCTCTGGCTCTTGTTCTCCGACACAAGCGCGGCGGCGACGTACTGCGGAATCATCATCCCGGAGTTCAGGCCGGGCTCGTTGACCAGGAAGGCCGGAAGGCCTTCGGAGAAGTATTTGTCGGTGAGTTTGGCGCTGCGTCGCTCCGAGATGGAGCCGATCTCGGCGATGGCGAGCTTGAGGTAATCGAGCGCCATGGCGACGGGCTGGCCGTGGAAGTTGCCGCCGGAGAGGATCGCGCCGTCCTGGAAGGCGTCGGGCACAAAGACCAGCGGGTTGTCGGTGACGGCGTTGGCCTCGGTCATCAGCACGTTGATCACGTGGTGGAGCACGTCGCGGCAGGCGCCGTGCACCTGGGGCATGCAGCGCAGGCAATACGAGTCCTGCACGTACTCGACCTTGCCCTCGACGGTGCCCGGGGAGGAGCCGGCGAGCTCGCTGCCCTCGACCATGTAGCGCACGTGGCCGGCGCTGAGCATCTGACCGGGGCGGCGGCGGATGGCGTGAATGCGCGGATCGAGCGCCTCCATCCGCCCGCCGACGGCCTCCAGGCTCATCGCGCCGATGGCGTCGGCGCAGTCCAGCAGCGGGCGAAGGGAGAGGGCGACGACCACGCCCAGCGCCGTCATGGCCTGGGTGCCGTTGAGGAGCGCAAGGCCCTCTTTGTACGTCAGTCGCACCGGCTCCAGGCCGGCGCGGCTCATGCCTTCTTCGGCGGTGTAGGTCACGCCTTCGACCTGCACCTCACCAAGCCCGATCATGGGCAGGCACATATGCGCCAGGGGGCAGAGGTCGCCGCTGGCGCCCACGCTCCCGAGCTCCGGGACGATGGGGTGCACGCCGCGGTTGAGCATCTCGATGAGCAGGTTGAGCGTGGAGGTGCGGATGCCGGAGTTGCCCTGAGCAAGGGCGTTGATGCGCAGAAGCATCATCGCGCGCACCACGTCCACATCGAGCGCTGGACCCACGCCGCAGGCGTGGCTCATGATCAGGTTTTCCTGCAGGCGCTCGGCGTCCTGGGGGCGAATCACCCGGTCGCGGTTGGCGCCGAAGCCGGTAGTTACCCCGTAGACCGCCTGGCCGCTCTCGGCCATCTGACGCACGTAGGCGGCGGCCTCGTCGATGCGTTTGATGGCATCGGGCGCAAGCTCCACCGGTTTTCGGTGGTATACGACATCTTCGATATCTTCGAGGTTCAGCAGACGCTGACCCAACATCACGGCATCAACCACGGGATCAACTCCCCAATTTAAGCGCTGCAAGCATGCAGCAGAACCATCCAACAATCATCGCGGTGCCGCCGATGGGCGTGATCGCCCCCAGCCAGCGCGCGCCGGTAAAGACCATCAGGTACAACGAGCCGCTGAACACCAGGATCCCGGCCGTAAAACACCACCCGGCGGTGATCGCCGCGGTGGCCTGGGTCTGGCTAAAGAGCCAGGCCGCCGCAAAGAGGGCCAGGGCGTGCACCATCTGGTAATGCGCCGCCGTCTGCCAGATCTCCAGCATGCGGGCGTCGACCTTGTCGGCCAACCCGTGCGCACCAAAGGCGCCGGTGACCACAGCGAGCATGCCAAAGAGGCTGCCCAGGATCGCAAAGGTTTTCATCACTCCTCCTTGTCACGCGTCGAGTCGCCCTGAGGGTCTTGCCCGGGGCGATTCTGGCGCGTTTCTGGCGCGCGCTCGATGAGCTCATCGAGCATCAGTTGAGCCTTCCGGGCGGCGCGCTGGCGCTCGGAGTTCGGGTGCAGAAAGATGCGTTCATCGGCCGCGCGTTTTACCTCATCGGCCCACACGCGCCCGCGAAGCTCGGCGTGGCGACGGGCCACATCAAGGTCGACCTCCTCCGCCTGCTCACACCCCGGCGCTCCGAGAAACGCCACCGCCAGCAAAAGCACAACGAGGGCTCGAAGCGACGGGGTGCTCGACATATTACGTCGCGAGGTCCTTCTGGCCGGCTTACTCAGCCGGCTGACCCGCTTCGTGCATAAGGTAGGCGCTGGCTCGCACGCCGGCATAGAAGTTCTCCACGTCGAATTTCTCATCGGGGCTGTGCAGGCGGTCGTCCGAGAGTCCCAGCCCCATCAGCACGGTGGGAACATTGAGGATCTCCGAAAAGGTCGCGACCACCGGGATCGATCCGCCGCCGCGCGTAAACACAGCGTCGGTGCCCCAGACCCGGCTCAAAGCGCGCAGGGCGGCCTGCACGGTGGGGGCGTCGCGCTCAGTGAGCACGGGCTTTCCGCCGTGATGGGGCCGCACGCTCACGCGCAGCGCCGGATCGACAAGCTCGCGCACGTAATCTTCCGCCAGCTCGGCGATGCGGTCGGGGTCCTGGCCGGGCACGAGGCGGCAGCTGAACTTGGCGTGGGCCTTCGAGGGCAGCACCGTCTTGGCGCCCACGCCCGTAAACCCGCCCCAGATGCCATTGCAATCCAGCGTGGGCCGCGCCCAGATGCGCTCGAGCGTCGTAAAGCCCGCCTCCCCCTTAAGCCCCGCCGCGCCGGACTCTTTCAAAAACCCGGACTCATCGAAGGGAAGAGCGGCAAAATCGGCGCGCTCCTCGTCGGTAAGTTCAATCACATCGTCATAAAAGCCCGGGATCGCCACGCGACCCTGGGCGTCATGAAGTTTTGCGATGATGCGCGCAAGCTCGTTGATCGGGTTGGGAATCGCCCCGCCAAAAAGCCCGGAGTGCAGGTCGTGGTCGGGCCCCTCCACCGTCATCTCCAGGTACGCAAGCCCGCGCAGCCCGTAGGTGATCGAGGGTTTTCCTGGCCCAAACATCGAGGAGTCGCTGATCACCACCGCGTCACACGCCAGCCGCTCCTGGTTGGCCTCGATCCAGTGGTCGAGGTTCACGCTGCCCACCTCTTCTTCGCCCTCGATCAAGAGCTTGATGTTCACCGGCAGATCGCCCTCGGTGGCCAGCCAGGCCTCCAGCCCTTTGACATGGCAGAAGAGCTGGCCCTTATCGTCGGTGGCGCCGCGCGCAAAGATCTTGCCGTCTCGCACCTGCGGCTCAAAAGGCGGCGTCGTCCACAACTCCAGAGGATCGGGGGGCTGCACGTCGTAATGCCCGTAAATCAGGATCGTCGGCGCATCGTCCTGCGTCAGATGCTCGGCGTAGACGATGGGGTGACCCGGCGTCTCGTGCAGCTCCACCGTCTTCAGCCCGATGCCCTTCAGATGGGCGATTAACCACTCGGCGCAGCGGCGCACATCGCCCGCGTTCTCCGGGTCGGTGGAGACGCTGGGGATGCGCAGAAACTCAAAGAGCTCATCGAGAAAACGCTGCTGATTTTTTTCGAAAAAGGCATCCACCACATCAGTACTCAAAACGCCTCCATAGCTTTCAATTTTTTTGTTCAGGGGAGAGAGGGCGGTCCTGGCGAGGGTTAGCATCCTGCTCGCCAGGGCCCACATCGGGGTGTTTCTACGATGCGCTTGCGCCCTCGAGGGGTTCGGTCGGAGGCCCCAGGGTGAAAAACTACAGAGCCTCGATGTCGGGCACTTAGTATTACGCCGTGAGCTATCATTGACGCCGTGTCTGCTGCGTTGAGAGCACCTCGGGCAGCGTTGCAAAGCCTCGACGATGCTAAAGCATCGCCTGCGTTTCGCGCCTTGCCCGAGAAGCTCTCAACCTCGCAGCCATCGACGTCAATTTCTGCTCACAGCGTAGTACCGCAGCGCGGTCCGGGGGAGCAAGGGCCGGGCGTGCACCGGGCGGTCAGCCTCGTGTCAGTTAGCCTCGTGCAGGGCGACCTCGGGAGGGGAGGCCTCACGGGCGGCATCGCGCGCTTTGGCCAGGGCCTGGCGCACATGCTCGCGGGCAAAGGCGGGGACATCAAAGAGCTCTTCTTCCAGAGAGCCGCCGGCCAGCACGATCTGCTCGGCGCGGCGGTGCACCATCGGATCGTCGAGCAGGGCGCGCATACGCTCCAGATGCAGGGCGGTGGCGTCGATCCAGGCCGCCGCATCCGGCGACTGCACGATGCGCCGCGCCAGCCCTAAGTTGCGCTCGTACACGCTGAGCGCGCGCTCCATCACCACGCGGATCGTCTCGCGAAGCTCTTCAAAATAGATGGTGATCTGCTCCTCGTTGAGCCCGTCGGGGATCTCAGCGGCGAAGATATCCAAATAAAAGTCCTGGTAGAGCCGGCCGATTTTGTAGCCGGCGGCCACCGACCAGTAGGGGTGATGCTGGCGCAGGGCGCGCAGGTAGTTGGCCTGGGCGCTCTGGTGAAGATCGGCCTTGGTGTTGAGATCTTCGGTCATACGCTCGGTGGGAAGCACGAGCTTCAACTCATCCATACGCCCATGAAAACTCGCTCCGAGCCCGAAGTAGGCCTGTACGATGAAGTGGCTGTTCTCCAACAGCTTCTCATCGCCCGGGGCGCGGCGGTTTAAGTCGACGGCGGCCTGGAAGGCGTCTTCGGCCTCCGACCACTCTTCAAGCTCCAGCAGGGCGTTGCCGCGGCGCACGTGAGCCTCGACCGTGTCGAAGTGGTTTAAGTCGCGCAGCCCCAGGCTGAGCATGATCTCGACGACCTCCTCATAACGGCCGGCCTCATGCAGGGATTTGCCCAGGCGAAAGCTCGCGTTGATGGACTCTTCGCTCTCGGGAAAATCATCGATAATGCGGCGGTAGAGCAGGGCGGCGTCCTCCCACTGCTCCAGATGCTCCAGCGCCAGCCCGGCGTTGTAGAGGGAGGGCAGGATGAAGCGGCTGTCGGCAAAGTAGTCGATGATGATCTGGTAGTTCTGCAGGGCGTCTTCGTAACGCCGGGCCTGAAAGTCGAGGTAGGCGTTCTCAAAGACCTCTTTGGAGTCGAGCGACTCGGTATCGATCACCTCTCCGTCGCGCACGCGGATCAGGGTGGGGTCGGCCTCGAAGGTGCTCGTCGGCGTCTCGACGCCGGCCTCATCGCTGCGGGTTGCCCCGGTGGTGCAGGCCGAGCTCATCGCCACACCGCCGGCCACCAGAAGCAGCAGCGCGGCGCGGCGCACGCCAGAAACCCACGCAGCGCGGGCCGGCGAACGAAGAACGTGAAGGGCAGGGCGTCGACGCACGGGGTCTCTCCGGTCGTTCAAAGGGGAAGTGCCAAAAAGCTCGGGTTGGCCGGCGAGCTCAAGGCTCATAACGAGGCCAACCGGGCGCCATAGTCCCACAGGTGTTCGGGCGATCGCAATGAAGGGGGCTGTAACAACCCGTGATCTCGCCATCCCCCCCGTTTTTTCAATCTAAAAAACCAGGTGCATGGGGCTTCATCCCACGCGAACGTCGGGCCCTAAGAAGGATCATCGGGGGAGTTCGGGGGGTCGCTTTCGACCTCGGACTCCAGGTCGTCGAGGAGGGTGGGGCGGTCTTTGCTTCGGCCGAAGGGAAAGCTCAGGAGCTCCCCACCTTCCTTCGCCTTTTCGGAGGATTTTCGACCATTTGGACCATTTGGGCCATTTTGACCATGTTTGGCCTGATCGCCGGCCTTCTGCGGCGGCGCCACGGGCATCAGCCAGCGGATGGCTTTGAGGGGAATCTCCAGAACATCGCCGCGCTCATCGCGCAGGCGCAGGGCGCTCTGCATATCGCCGGCGCTGGCGTCGATAAGCTCCAGGGGTGTGGCGCGGTGGCGAAACCAGAGGTGCTGTTCGGCGTCGTAGCGCTCAAGCTCCAGGCCCTGGCCCTCCTCCAGCGCGCGCTGCGCCACCTCAAGGCGGCTTTTGACGTCGCTGGAGAGCATCAGGTCGAGCTCGGGGTGCCGGGGGGAGGGGGGCTCGGGGAGGGTTTCGGCCTCATGAAGCCAGGCAAGCGCGCGCTCGGCCTCGGCCTCACAGTGGTTGACAACCTCCTCGGGTAACGCGCGGCTTAAGCGTTTCAAGAGGGCGCCGGCGGCCCCGGCCCGCACCCTCGTGCCGCCGCGCAACGCCAGCGCTTCGATGAGTCGCCCCCCCACATAGGCCGCGCTCAAAAGATCCATCGTCGGCAACAAAGCCGGCCCCACCGGCTCGACCCGCTCCGGATAAAAAGGCTGCTGCGCATCGGGGCGCGGTGCCAGGTGTCTCAAAAATCGCCGCCAGCTCTCCATAAACGCTCCACAGGTGGTGTTTCACGTGAAAACGCACGTACGACGTCGCAACTCCCCGGCGAACTTAAACAACATCGGGCCCGCTGCACCCCTCGGGCCACGTAAAGACCTGTTCCACGCGGGCCGGGTTCCCATCGAACTCATCGACGCCCCCCGTACCTCCACCCCGCGCCGCCACCCCACACCGGCGTCATGCGTTGACTGAAAAACCTCAGCCGTGGGAGGCCGCCAGCGGATAACGCCAGCCCGATCCAAAAGCTTTGGCCGTGACTTTGAGCACCGGCGGCGACTGCCAGCGTTTGTATTCGTTGCGTCGAATCAGCCCCACCACCCGCTCCACGTCGCGGCGCTCAAAGCCCGCGTCGATGATCTGGGCGATGCCCTGCCGATCTTCGACGTAGCGGTCCACAATGGCGTCGAGCACCGGGTAGGGCGGCAGGCTGTCCTCATCGCGCTGGTCGGGGCGCAGCTCCGCAGAGGGCGCCTTTTCAATGATGTTGCGCGGCACTACCTCATAGCCCGCCAGGCGGTTGTACTCTTCGGCCAGAGCGTAGACCTGCATCTTGGGCACATCACCGATCACCGCCAGCGCCCCGCACATATCGCCATAAAGCGTCGAATAGCCCACGGCCAGCTCACTCTTATTGCCGCAGGAGAGCACGAGTTTGCCGAATTTATTGCTCAGCCCCATCAGGTACACCCCGCGGATGCGCGCCTGGAGGTTCTCTTCGGTCACGTCAAAGTCTTTGCCCTGAAAATGCGGCGTGAGCACATCGAGAAAGCTCGTATAGGGCTGCTCGATGCCGATCTCGTCGAACTCGATGCCCAGGTTATTGGCCAGGGTGCGCGCGTCATCGCGGCTATGGCGAGAGGAGTAACGCGAGGGCATCGCCACCGCATGCACGTTCTCCGGGCCCAGCGCGTCGGCGGCGATCACGGCGGTCACCGCCGAGTCGATGCCCCCGGAGAGCCCCAGGAGCACCTGTTTAAAGCCCGACTTTCGCACATAATCGCGGGTCCCCAGCACCAGCGCCGCGCGCAGCTCGCCGATATCATCGCGCTCCGAGGCCGAGCCCCCCTCCGGCCCCAGGACATCGCCGGTGGTGACCACACTCACAACCTCGCAGGCCGAGGCAAAATCCGGAAGGCGATGGGCAATCTGCCCGGTGGAGTCGATGGCCACAGACGCCCCCTCGAAGATCAGCTCATCGGTGGCGCCGACCTGGTTCACAAAGATCAGCGGCCGTTTATGACGCGCGGCGTGCTCGCAAAGCAGCGCCTCGCGCATCGCGCGTTTGCCCCGGGCAAAAGGGCTGGCCGAGATATTGATCAAGACCTGCGCCCCGTTGGCCACCAGCGCCGCCACCGGATCGCCCATATAACGCGGCTGCTCCCAGTGCTCGACCGGGGCCCAGGCGTCTTCGCAGATGCTCACCCCCAGGCGCACCCCCTTAAAATTGAGGATCGGCGCCTCGCCGCCGGGCTCAAAATAACGCGCCTCATCAAAGACGTCGTACTCGGGCAGAAGCTGCTTAAAGACGCGCTCTTTGACGCGTCCTCCCACACAGAAGGCCGCAGCGTTGACCAGGCGTCGGCCCACGTGGTGGGGGTTGCGATCGGCATAGCCGACGATCAACCCAAAGTCGTCGTCGGTCAGCGCGGCCAGCGCCTCCAGGGTCTTGAGCTGGGCGTCGATGAACTCGTCGCGGTGCAAAAGATCGCGGGGCGGGTAGCCCGTGAGCGCCAGCTCCGAAGTCACCAGCAGATCGGCGCCGGCGGCGCGCGCGCGCTCCACCTCGTCGCGAATGCGCGCGACGTTGCGGTCGAGATCCCCGACCTTGAAGTTGATCTGAGCCAGCGCGATTCGAAGCAGGGAGGGGGTCTGGATCATAAAAAAAGGAGGGGGAGAGTGGGGTAGGAAACGAGGCCGCGCCGGAAGCTGGCGCGGCCTTTTCAGAGGAGGTCAGCGCATGAACATCGAGACAAGGTACGCCACGTAACCGACGACCATCACGATGCCTTCCCAGCGCTTGAGACTATGTCCCGTACGCAGAAGCGGCCACAGCAGCACGCTGATGCCGGCCATCACCCAGAGATCGATGCCCAGCGCGTCTTCGCCCACCATGATCGGGTGTAGCGTCGCCACCATCCCCATCACAAAGAGCAGGTTAAAGACGTTGGAGCCCACCACGTTGCCCACCGAGATGTCGGCTTCGCCGCGAAAGGCCGCGACCACCGAGGTCGCAAGCTCCGGCAGGCTCGTGCCGATCGCCACGATCGAGAGCGCGATGACAAGCTCGGAGATCCCCATCGTCATCGCGATGGTGGTGGCCCCGTCGACCATCCATTTCGCACCCAACGCCAGGCCCACGATGCCGCCGACCATCAGCAGAACATCGACGATGGCTTTGCGCTGGTTGGGATCGACCTCGCTCAAATCATCGCCGACGATCGCCTCCATGCGCTTCATGTCTTTTCGGGCTCCTACAAACATGTAGGCGATATAACCGGCCATGGCAGCGAGCAGGATGAAGCCGTCGATACGCGTGAGAGCCCCGTCGAGCGAAAGCCCGATGAAAAGCCCCGTGGCCGCCAGCATGATCGGGAGCTCATGGGTGACCACCCGGCTCTCGATCTTCAGCGGGCTGATCGTGGCCGCCGCCCCCAGAATCAGCATGATGTTGGCGATGTTGGAGCCGACGACGTTGCCCAGGTTGACGTCATCGCTGCCGATGAGCCCCACCAGGAGCTCCGGGGCGCTGGTGCCAAAAGAGACGACCGTCAGGCCGACGATAAGCGGGGTGATGCCCAGGCGAAGCGCCAGCGAACTTGCGCCTCCCACGAGCGCTTCCGCGCCAAAGTACAGAAGCACCAGGCCGGCGAGTACCATGGCGATGGCCAGTAAGATCGGATCCATAAGGTCTGACTCCCAACAACAAGAGGGTCCGGTGAGCGGGGTAACCACCGCGCTTCTCGGCGCAAAGGTTGCGGCCGGAGCGCGGGTTACTACGCCGTGAGGCAATGTTGACGCCTTTGGATGCGAGATTGAGAGCGACCTGAGCAAGGCGCAAAACGCAGGCGATGCTTTTAGCATCGTCGAGGATTTGCAACGCAACTCAGGGTGCTCTCAATGCAGCAGACATGGTGTCAACGTTGCCTCACGGCGTTACAATACCGGTCAACCTACTTTAATTGTCGGGGGTTGCAAGGCGTAGCCGACCGCCGCTCAGGGCAATCGCAAAGTCCCACAAGGTTTTTTTATGGAGACCCCACCCAATCCGTAGGGAGGGGTCTTGTGCCCCTCCGGAACTCCCAGGGCGGGGACCCACAAGGGGTCCCCCTACGATGGCGGGTGGTGGGGACCCACTTGGCGATCCCTGGACCGCCGGCTTAGCGATGTTCATCCTGCGGGATGTCTGGATCGGCAGGGGGTGCGGGCTCGGGCGTCGGCTCAGGCTCGGGCGTCGGCTCAGGCTCGGGCGTCGGCTCAGGCTCGGGAGTCGGCTCAGGCTCTGAAGGGGGTGCGGGCTCGGGAGTCGGCTCCGACGCTTTTGGCGATTCGACCGCTGGCGAGGCCGCCGCCTCATCTTCCTTCGCCTTCGCCTTAAACTCCCGCTCCAGCTCCTTCACGCGTCGCGTCTTCCAGAGGTCCACCATCGCCTTCACACCTTCGCCCACAAAGGTGGAGACGGCCTTCTTGAGGGCGTCTTCGCCGATCTCTTTCCAGAGGTTTTTGCCGGTTTCACCGGCGACTTCGGCGGCTGTTTTCAAAAGATCGCTCATAAGAAAGCTCGGGGCTACGCTCAACATGCGCGCCAGCACCGATGGCGAGGCAGGTCTGGCGAGTCGCTTTAAAGATGGGGGCCTGTTGCCACGGAGGCAAAGCGCCGTGGCAGACCCTGCCCTCATTTAAACACCTCAGCGAAGCTCAACAATCCGCACACCACCTCGGAGGCTCGCCAGGCGGACACCGCCGGACGGCGGCACACCCGGATCGAAAAAATCAGGCGTCGTGTTGGGGAAGATGCGCGGAGAGGGCGGCGTGCTCGGCCATCGCCCCAAAAACATGGGCGGCAAAGGTGCGCGCGCGCTCGCGGGAGGCGGCGTCATCGGTTGCCGGCGCACAGAGGGGGGAGAGTGCCTGGCGAGTCTCGAAGAGCAGCTGCGCAAAAGCCTCGTGCTCGGCGGCCGGCACCCCGAAGATCGCCGCCAGGTCGGCCGTGGCCTCACCGCCCCCCAGGTGCAGATCCTGCTGCACCAGCGCGGCGTTATCGTCCAGGTACACATCGAGCGCGGCGCTGGTGTCGTTGACCAGGGTCACCGTCAGAATCACCGCCCCCACCACCACCGCCGTGGTCGTCGTCGAGGTCGAGAGCGAGAAGATGTCATTGTAGAAGGGCGTGCCGTTCGTTGGCTCCGACTGCGCAAAACCTGGCGAGGCCACGAGCATCGTCAGCGCCGCCGCACAGAGCGCCACTTTCCACGCTCGCGTCACGCGCCACGACGCCATTGATTGTCCAAAAGTTTTGGATCGAAACCGGTGCCACTGCATACCTGAGATCTCCACGACAGCACCCGCAAAGCGGGTCAATAAAGAGTGTTTCGACGACCCGTTGACGCTACCGAGCAGCGCGACAGCGCGCAAGCAGCGAGGCGCAGCGATGGCGAGAGAAGCGCCGGTCGGCCCCCTTAGCTCTCGTTTTACTCAGGTAAATCGACGGCTCGGCCTTCTCCCGCATGGTAAAAAGCCCGAGCGCATCCAGGGCGAAGTCCAGCAAGGAGTAAGGAGGAAGCTGTAGCAGCGCTACCGCGACGACGAAGCGACACAGCTGGCTTCGTCCTGGGGCGTTCGGCACAGGTAAATCGACGACTCAGACCCCTTAGCTCCCGTTTTACTCAGGTAAATCGACGACTCGGATCCCTTAGCGCTCGTTTTACTTAGCTAAATCGCCATCACATCCCTTCGCATCCCCCCCAACGCCGACACGAATCGCCCGACATCGCGAACCCCCGGCGCCCCACAACCACCCAACCACCTGACCACCTGACCACACGCCCACACGAATCGCCCGACATTGCGAACCCCCGGCGCCCCACAACCACCCAACCACCTGACCACCTGACCACTCGCCCTCACGAATCGCCCGACATCGCGAACCACCGGCGCCCCACAACCACCCAACCACCTGACCACCTGACCACACGCCCTCACGAATCACCCAACATCGCGGACCCCCGGCGTCCCACAACCACCCAACCACCTGACCACCTGACCACATCCTTTCGCATGCCCCCCAACCCGAGCGTATCCAGGGCGCGGATGGCAAGGAGGCAGGGATGAAGCTGTAGCAGCGCTACTGCGAATCCCTGACGACGCAGCCAGCGTCGTCCTGGGACGCTCGGCACCGAGGCACAAAAAAAACCGGGCCCACCAAGAGGCCCGGTCTTTTCAACTCGTCTCCCGGTCCGCGAGGCGCCGACCGAGGGTATTTAGAGAACTTACGCGCCCACGCGCGGCAGGTGCTGCGCGAACTCGGGCTTTTCCATCAGCGCGTCGTAAATCACCCGCACAAAGGTGCCGGCGCGCTCGGCGGTCAGCGTATCCACGTCGGTGAGCGGAAGAAGCGCGTCGCGATTCTCGGTGAGAACCTGTGCAAATTCAGCGTGCTGCTCGGCCGGCACATTGAAAACGCTCGCGAGCTCGGCAGTCGTCTCACCGCCGCCCATATGCAGGTCATGCTGCAGGGCGACATTATTTTCCTGGATGTACGACTCCATCTCCGAGGAGGAGCGAAGAAGCAGCACGACCACGAGCACCGTCAAACCCACGGGAACCGTGAAGATGGCAGCATAAGTGGACGTCACCGAGGTGAAGGCCATCCCATAGGCAGCATCTTCATCCGCCGTCGATTGGGCAAAGGCAGGGGTGGAAAATGCAAAAGCAAGCGCAACGATCAACGCCGCAACGAAGCTACGAGAATACGTCGACATAGAAATCTCCGATCAAAAGAGATCAACGAAACCAACTCGGACCACGAAATTGTGTGAAGGCATCCTGTGTACCCCGAATCCGGGGGTGAGGTCCAGTGATTTTCGGCGAGTAATTTTGACCGGGATGAGGCGCCGCAATGCCCTCGCATAAACAAAAAAACCGGGCCCGAAGGCCCGGTTTTTTCAAATCATTTTTTGGTCGGCAAGGCGCTGCCCGAGCCACGGACCGCCGGCTTAAGCGCCGATGCGCGGAAGGTGCTGCGCAAACTCGGGCTTCTCCATCAGCGCGTTGTAAATCACGCGCACAAACGTGCCGGCGCGCTGCGGAGTAAGCGCGTCAACGTCGGTGAGTGGAAGGAGCTCGCCGCGATTCTCGGTGAGCACCTGCGCAAATTCCGCGTGTTGCTCGGCCGGTACGTTGAACATCATGGCCAGCTCGGCGCTCGTCTCACCGCCCCCCATATGCAGGTCATGCTGCAGCGCGACGCTGTTCTCTTTGATGTACGACTCCATCTCGGAGGAGGAGCGAAGGAGCAGCACGGCCACAAGCACCGTAAGACCAACAGGAACCGTAATGGCCATGGCGTAACTCGACGTTGTGAGCGAATAAGCGCCGGCTACATCCATCTCATCCACGTCTTGCTGCGCAAATACCGGAGCTGCAAAGCTCATCTGAAGCGCAACGAGCAATACGGCTACAAACAAACGAGAGGTCATAACTATCCATATCTATTAGAGAAAAAGGAGGTCGGAGGTGAATCAACACATGTATTAAGTAAGCTCGAATGAGCGATCTTTAGATGGTGAGATCCAGAGACTCTCGAAGCGCGTCTTCGACCGGATTGAAATAATCGGGGGCGCGGCGCAGCACGCCGCTCAAACCTTTGCCGCCGTCGACGGGGCGGAAGACGTCGGCGAAGGTGCCGGCGGCCAGGGTGTCGAACATACCCTTCTCGCGCACGTCTTCCAAAAGCTGGCAGGCTTCAGCGAGCACCTGCTGGGCGCGGCGCTGGATGATGCCGCCCGATTTGAACTCAATCTCCTCGCCGAGCTGGCGGGTGTTGTTCATGACGTAGTGGGCGTTCTCAATGGCGAGGTAGCGGTCGCCCATATGGGGGGTGTGCATCGCCTCGGTCATCATGCCCAACAGTTGAATGCCCTGGCCGGTCCAGCCGCCAATCAGGTTGAAGAGGGCGTCCTGGATATGACCGCGAAAAATGTTGCCGGTCATGTATTTGGTTGGGGGCATGTATTTGAGCGGCGCTTCGGGGAAGAGCTCGCGCGCGAGCTGGGCCTGGGCCAGCTCAAACAAAAAACCGTTTTCGATGGTGGGGTCCATCTCCATGGCGTGGCCAAGGCCCATCTGCACCGGGGGAAGACCGCTGCGCAGCGCGAACTGCTCGTTGATGAACTGGCTGGCGGTGACGGTGTGGGCGGCCTCCACCGCGTCAGCGGTGGTCAGGTAGTTGTCTTCACCGGTGTTGATCACAATGCCCGCCGCCGAGTTGATCATGCGGCTAAAGTACTGGTCGACAAACGTGCGCTGGGGGTTGATGTCGCGAAAGAGGATGCCGTAGAGGGCGTCGTTGAGCATCATATCCAGGCGCTCAATCGCGCCCATCGCCGCGATCTCGGGCATGCAGAGACCACTGCAATAATTGCAGAGGTGAATATACCTCCCGAGCTCCTCGCCGACCTCATCGAGCGCCTCGCGCATGATCTTAAAGTTGGCCTGGGTGGCGTAGGTGCCGCCAAAACCCTCGGTGGTGGGGCCGTAGGGCACAAAGTCGAGCAGGCTCTGCCCGGTGGAGCGGATCACGGCGATGATGTCGGCGCCCTGGCGGGCGGCGGTGCGGGCCTGAACGGCGTCTTCATAGATGTTGCCGGTGGCCACGATCACGTAATGCAGCGGCGCCGGCCGTTTCTCAAAACGATCTAGAAAATCATCGCGCTCAGCTCGCCGCGCCGCGATACGCGCCATCGCCTCCGCGGCCAGCTCCTGGCCGAGCTCCTGAATCTGGGCCTCATCGATCAGGGGAAGATCCGTGAGCGTAAGGTCGCCCTCGGCGATGGCTTCGCTGACCGTCTGGGCGTCGCGACCGGTGTGAATCATCGCCCGCGCGATATGGCGGGTGATGCCCTCAGCGAGCAGCCCGGCCTCCAGGGCATGATCGACCACCACATTGGGCAGCGGCACGTCGTCCTCATCGACCCCGTCGACGCCGAGCAGGCGCAGGGTGGTGCGCTCCACGGCCACGGTGGTGCGCTCGCGAATAAACGCGTCCATCGTGTCGGCGATGTCGCTGGCGGCCTGGCGCGCGCGGTCGATGATGCGGGAGTCGAGATCGAGTTTGGAGGCCATAACGTGTACCCGAAGCGAAGAGGCAAAAAGAGAGGTGGAGGGGCGAAGAGACCGGCGCCCGCCGCGTCAGCAGCAGCGGCGCTCAGGGGCCCGGTTTACCCCGAGCGTAGCGGGGGGAGCAAGATCAGCGATGAGGGCCATCGTCATGATTTTTCGCTCAAGACCCTTTGAGTGAATCACCGCCTGAAAACGTTTGAAATTCAGGCATTTATACGGACCCGGGGTCGCGCGTTTCACGTGAAACAGAGTCATTCTACGAGGCCAAAAAGCCTCGTGTTTCACGTCTTTTGCCAGGCCGAACTCGAAACACGAGAGCTCGCGAGAGAACGTGCATCCGAGCCTGATTGAACATTACCTGATTGAACATTAAAGGGCGGGGCGCACCGCTTCGAGCAGGCCGGTAAGCATGGCGTCACAGCTCTGGGTGGCGCCGGCGGTGGATCCGGGCAGGGTCACCAGCAGAGTGTGGCCGGCCTGGCCGGCGACCCCGCGGGAGATGAGCGCGCGGGGGGTGCGGGCCTGACCGTGGGCGCGGGCGGCCTCCATGATGCCGGGGATGGGGCGTTGAATGCGGGACTGCACCACCTCGACGGTGCGGGCGTAGGGCTCAAGGCCGGTGCCGCCCACCGTGATGATGAGGTCGAGCTCGCGGGCCAGAAGATCATCGATCGTCGCCTCGATGGGGCCCGGGTCGTTGCCGAGCAGGATGTAGTCAAAAATATCGACGCCCTCGCGCTTGAGCAGGCGGTCGCGCACGATGCGGCCGGCTTTATCGTCCTTAAAACCCTGCACCACCGCGTCGCAGGTGACGACGATGGCGGCGCGCACGCTGACCGGATCGCGAAAATCGCTCTTGCCGCCGCGTTTCTCGACAAGTTTGATGTCGGTCACGCTGATCAACCCCGTGTCGGCAGAGGCGTGGGGTTTGAGCATGTCATAAAGGTTCATCGCCGCGACGCTGGCCGCATACAGGGCCTCCATCTCCACGCCGGTCTGGCCGACTGTGGTGGCGGTGACCTCCAGGTAGATGCCCTCGGACAAAAAGTCGAAATGCACATCGCAGGCGGTGATGGGCAGCGGGTGGCAGAAAGGCAGCGCCTCCCAGGTGCGTTTCACGGCCATGATGCCCGCCACGCGCGAGGCTTCGATGGCGTCTCCCTTATCGGTCTTACGCCCGTGGGCCGTCGCCTGAAGGATGGCCGAGTCGATGCGCAACATCGCCGAGGCGCGCGCAAACCGCTCACTGGTAGGTTTGTGGGTGATGTCTTTCATTCTCAGATTCTCACTTAAGAGGTGCCGGCGATCTGCCTGCGCAATAACTGGCGAGCAAGGCGGTGTGCGTAACGGGCACAGCGTGGGTAAGCGCGGAGTCACAGGTCGGGGCCGTGACGCCCCGGGGTGGTGTTAACCCTGATCTTCGGGCTGAAGGGGAGTGCCGTCGAGGTAGCGCTCGGAGCCGTCGTCGTAATGCTCGAGCTTCCAGATGGGGGTTTTTAGTTTCAGCGTATCGATGGCGTAGCGGGCGCCCTCAAAAGCCGCGGCGCGGTGGGCGGCGCGGCAGATCACCAGCACCGAGGCCTGGCCCACCTCCACCCGGCCGGTGCGGTGCTGGATGCGGCAGCGCAGCACGTCGAAACGCTCCATCACCTCGGCTTCGAGCTCGCTTAAGACGCGGGCGGCAATGGCCGGGTGCGCTTCGTAGGTGATGGCGGTGACGCCCCGGCGGCCTTCGTGGTGGTTGCGCACATCGCCGCTGAAGACCACAAGGCCGCCGCCGGCCGGATCTTCGCATTCGGCCAGCAGGGCGCTCAGATCGAGCGGGGTTTCGGAGAGCCAGCGTGACGGAGTGGCGGGGAGGTCGGTGCCCCCGCTGACCGGCGGAAGCAGGTCGAGAGTCGCGTCTTCATAAAGGGGGGTCGAGGCCGAAACAATCGTGTTGTCCAACGCCACCGCCACCCGCGAGAGCATCGAAGCCAGCGAGGGAAATTCTTGCTCGATGGCCGAGAGGGCGTCGGCGACACGAACCTCCCCACCCTCATCGCGCCCCGGTGCAACCTGAATAAAAACATCGCGGCAGCCGGCGCGGCTGGCGAGTCCGGCGAAAAATCGCACGTGGATCTTCATCTCAACCTCCCAGGGCCGACATGCCCGCGGCGGTCACGTGACCTTTGCGCCACTGATGGCCGGCGGGTTTCTGGAAGACGGCGAGCTCAAAGATGGCCTTCAACGCCTCACGATCGCGGCGACGCGTCGCCTCTTTGAGCTCGTGCTGATCGTCGACCGCCAGACATGCCCGCAGCTCTCCGGTGGAGGTCAGCCGCAGCCGCGCGCAGGTGTCGCAGTAGGGGTTGGAGATGGGGGTGATAAAGCCCAGACGCCCCCGCGCGCCCGGGGCGCGGTAGTAGCGCGCAGGTCCATTGCCCACCTTCGCGTCGTCGGGCTCTACGCCGCGGGTCGCCATCAGCTCGGCAATCAGCTCGGTGAGGTTCACAAAGCGGCCCGCTTTTGCGTGCAGCGCGCCTTCGCCAATGGGCATGATCTCCATAAAACGCACGTCCACCGGGTGGGTGCGGGTGAGCTCAATCCAGCGGTCGAGCTCATCGTCGTTGACGCCGGCCAGGAGCAGGGTGTTGACGCGCACCGGGTCAAAGCCGCTCGAAAGCGCCGCCTCCAGCCCGGCCCAGGCTTTTTCAAAGGTGCCATTGCGGGTGATCTCGCGAAAACGCTGCGGATCGAGCGAGTCCAGGCTGATGTTCACCCGGTCGAGCCCGGCGGCTTTGAGCTCGGCGGCCTTGCGGTCGAGCAGCAGCCCGTTGGTCGTCAGCGCCACATCGGCCACGGCCGTCTCCCCTTTGAGCATCCTGACGAGCTCCGGCAAATCTCGCCGCAAAAGGGGCTCACCGCCGGTGAGGCGAATCTTATCGACGCCCAGCTCGCAGGCCACGCCCACCACAAAGGTGATGTCTTCAAAGGTCAAAAGCTCGGAGCGCGGCGCGCAGGGCAGACCCTCGGCGGGCATGCAGTAGGAGCAGCGCAGATTGCAGCGGTCGGTGACCGAGACGCGCAGCGAGCGGTGCGCGCGTCCGAAACGGTCGATGAGCTGCGATGAGGGGGGGGATGAGGTCATGGGCCGACTGCCTGCTAGAGAAACCCGAAGTCGGCGCTCAGTGTAGTGTGGCGAGGGGCGCTGTCCAGTCGTCTGAGTGGCGCGCGTGCAAAGGGGGTAGCCGAGCTCGGGCTCCCATAATCTCAAAAGAGGTCGCCATCATCCTCATCGAGCAACTTCAGGTCGTTGTCGGCCGCTTTTTTGCCCTCTGCCGGCGCCCGGAACTCTCCCGATCGATCCCACTCGCCGCGCACGGGGAAGCCGGCTTTCTCCTCAAAAAAATCGCCCTTCATCGGGCTTGTGCTGCGGGAGTGAAGTTCGCCGGAGACGGGCATCCGACCGGCCTGGGCGGTGGCGCCGGGGAGTTTGCGCCCCTCGGGGGTAAGGGTGGGGAACTTCGCGGCCTGATTCTCCAGCACAATCGCCAGGCTCACCGACAGCTCAGTGAGCTCCTCGAGGATCGTCTCATCGCTGAGCGCCCCGCGGCGTTTGAGGCGCAGATGGGCGTCACGCACCTCGATGTGGTGGGCGAAGGCGGCGGCCTCATTCCAGGCGTTCACAAGCGCCGGGACCTGCAAAAGCTCATGGGCCTGGGTGGGGCCTTCAGCGTAGACGGTGTCGATGGTGGGGGCCTCGTCGGCGTCGGGCTCGCTGATAAGGGTCAGCGTTTTGTGCAGCGCTTTGACGAGATCGATCTCCGCCTCCAGCTCGTAGCCCTCGCTCAAGGGGTCGCCTTTGCCGGTGAGAATAAGGGGGCAGGCGCGGTGCGAGCCCACCAGGCGCTCAACCCCGCTGGTGCTCTCGGCGTCGGGCTGGAGGTTGAAGGTCTCGGCGATCGTTCGCCAGTAGGATTTCGTCTTCATAAGTTCCTGCATGCGCGAGATGTTTTGCAAAATCCCAAAGAAGGCGGCGATGCCGAAGCCCACGATCACCACGATGACGAGCAGCTCGAAGTTCATAATGACCTCATCTCCACCAGCACAAAACACGCCACCTATTTCCCATCCGGACGGCGCTCACACTACCAACACCCCAACGTGCAGCAAAGCCGCAGCGAGTGAGCCCCCTGCTCGCCAGGTTCAGGTCGAGGCCTGGCGGGTTAAGAGCGCGACGTTCTCCACGTGATAGGTCTGCGGGAAGAGGTCGACCGGCTGCACGACCTCCAGCTGGTAGCCGCCCTTGATGAGCGCGACCAGGTTGTCCGCCAGGGTCTTGGGGTTGCACGACACATAGACCAGCGTGGGGGCGGCGATCTCCAGAATCTGCTCAATCGCCTGGTCAAAAAGCCCGGAGCGGGGCGGGTCGACGACCACCAGATCAATCGCGTCGCCGCGGGCCTCGATGAACTCGGGGCTGGCGAGCACCTTGCCGACGTCGCCCACAAAGAAGGAGGCGTTGTCGATCTGGTTGTCGGTGGCGTTTTTGCGGGCGTTGTCGACGGCGTCGGGCTGCAGCTCAATGCCCAGCACGCGCTCGGCGTAGGGAGCCAGGCAGAGGCCGATGGTGCCGGTGCCGCAGTAGAGGTCGAGCACGGTTTTGGGCCGACGGGGGTTGTCGGCGTCGAGCAAACCGGCGCGCTCGATGACCTCGGTGTAGAGCTGCTCGGCCTGCAGAGTATTCGGCTGAAAAAACGCACGAGGGTGAATCTCAAAGCGCAGCTTTTGCGAGCCCGGGAGGTGCATCTCCTCGCTCAAGACGGGGGCGCCGGCGAGCAACGTCTCCTCGATGCGGGTGCGGCTGCCTTTCTCGGCGATGTACTGCGACCAGTAAAAGGAGGTAATGGGCCGCCCGAGCTCCGAGGCCAGGCGTTGGGCCTCCTCCATAAACCCGCGCGCGGCCTGCTCCGCATCGACCCTCACATCGCCAAACTGCACCTCTTGTGCCGGGCTGGTCATCAGCTCCACCATCACCTCGCCAGTGCGTTTGCCCTCGCGGATGGTCAGGTTGCGCAGCCACCCCTCGTCGCGGCGGCTGTGGTAGGGCTCAAGCCCCACCGAGGCGCAGAAACTGCCCATCGCCGGCACAAAACGCGAGACGAACTCCGACTGCAGGTGGCACTCCTGCAGATTCAGGATCTCGAATTTGTAGCCCGAGGGGTAAAGCCCCAGCGCGAAATTGCGCTCGGCGTCGTCACCGAAGGTGAACTCCATCTTGTTGCGATAAAACCAGGGCTCCTCCATGCCTTTGAGGGGGAGCACCAGCCCCGGATCGAGGCCCACGCGCTGAAAATTCTCTTTGATCAGGCGCTCTTTGATGGCGAGCTGATGGCGGTAGCGCATCGACTGCAGGGTGCAGCCGCCGCAGCCTTTTCCGGCCTCTTCGCGGGTGCCAAAGTGGCGGCAGCGCGGGTCGATGCGCAGCTGCGAGGGCTCCAGAATCTCCAGCAGGGTGGCCGAGGCGCGCTTGCGGCGCGTCTTGTCGATGCGCACGCGCACCCGGTCGCCGGGGATGGCCTTGCGCACAAAGACCTCGTAGCGCTTCTCCATCTTCTGCGGGCCGATGACCGTCTCGACAAAGGCGACCCCTAAGCCCCGCTCGTTCATCTTGTCGATGGTCAGCTCGACCTCATCGCCGTGTCGAAATCCCCGGCTAAGCTCCAGAATCATGGTTTTGCTCTCTTCAGGCGTAGAAGGCTCAAAAGCGTCGATCGCCTTATTCGATGCGCTTCGACGGCATGGTTTTAAATTAAAACTGCTGTGTCGGGCACTCCGATAAGGGTTTTTCAATGTGAAAGAGATGTGTCGGACTGCCCGACACGGGTTTTTCAATTTGAAAATGCTCTGCCGATGGGCTCGACGAGGCTTTCGCCCTTTAAAAGAGCTCTGTCAAAGCCATCGCCGCGATGGTTTTGGTTTGAAACAGACGCGTCGTTCGCTCCGACGCGCTTATCTCAGGATAAAACAGCCGCGTCGTTCCCTTCGACGACGTATTTTGATGGTGAAGGAGCCGTGTCGTTCGCTCCGACACGGGTGTTTTAACCGGCGAAGGCTATGTCGTTCGCTTCGACACGGGTGTTTTAACCGGCGAAGGCCGCGTCGTTCGCTTCGACACGGGTGTTTTAACCGGCGAAGGCCGCGTCGTTCGCTTCGACGCGGGTGTTTCAACCGGCGAAGGCCGCGTTGTTCGCTTCGGGGCCACTGTTCTAACCGGCGAAGGCACCGACACTCCGTTTGAGCGATGTATTCGGTTCATCACCCCTGGTCCGAGACACGCTCGATGACCTGGCCGCCCTGCACATCAAAAATACTGAGATTCTCATCCAGCAGAATAAAATCGCGGTGGGTGGTGGTGATGAAGACCTGCCCTTGAGTGCGGCTGCGCAGAAAGTCGAAGAGCAGGCGGTTACGTTGCCGGTCGAGCTCGCTGGAGACGTCGTCGAGGAGGAGGATGGGGGCGAAGTGGTAGCGCTCTTCCAGGTAGGTGATCTCGGCGATTTTCATGGCGAGCACGAAGGCGCGGGTCTGGCCCTGGCTGCCGAAGGTGCGCACGTCGTGGCCGCCGAGCGTGGTGTGGAGGTCGTCGCGGTGGGGGCCAATGAGCGTGTAGCCGCGCTCGCGTTCGTCGCGCTCGGTGCGCCTTAAGGCCTGCTCCAGGGCGCGTTCCAGATACTGCGGGGAGTTTAGGGCTTCGGCCTCATCCAGAAAATCTTCGCCCTCCGCGAGCCAGCTCGGGGCGTAGCGCAGGTCGGCGGCAAGCGAGGGGTCGAAAATTGTCGAAAACGTGCGGGTGAGCACGGGCCGAAAGTGGGTGATGAAGTCCAGGCGGCGGCGCAGGATCTGGGCGCCGTAGGTGATGAGCTGCTCGTCGTAGACCGCGCGCAGCGCCGGGTCCTGGCGCGGCTCTTTCAGGAGCGCGTTGCGGTGCTTGAGCACGTCCTCGTAGTGGGTGGATTCGGTGCCAAAGGCGGGGTGGGCGTTGAAGATGGCGCGGTCCATAAAGCGGCGGCGCTCCGAGGGGGAGCCGCGCAGGATGCCGATGTCATCCGGCCCGAAGATCACGACGTTAAGAGTGCCGAAAAAGTCCGAGATATTGCGGACTTGCCCCTCATTGAGAAAAACCTTTTTGCCGCGCTCGGAGATCTCCAGGCGCACCAGGCGCTCATGGCCGCCGCGCTCCACGCGGGCTTCCAGGGTGGCCTCTGTGCGCTCGAAATGAATCAGCGCGCGGTTGGTCGTGCCGGGCCGAAAGCTCTTCACCGCGCTCAAGAGATAGATGGCTTCCAGGAGGTTGGTTTTGCCCTGACCGTTGGGACCGGCAATCACGTTAAAACGCGGGTTGGGCGTCAACATCACGTGCTGCAGGTTGCGAAAATCGCGCAGTCGGAGGGCTTCCAGAAGCATCGAATATATATCCCGGGGAACTTGGGCTCTATGGCTCAGGGGGGGCGCGAAAACGCGAACGCCCCCGGCGAAGGTCGTCGGAGGCGCGCACTAACTCATTTACTAAAAAAGCCGCAGAGCAAAGACTGGCCAGCACAGACTGGTCTGGTTGCCCTGATTAAAAGGATCAGAGGCGCATGGGCATGACGACGAAGAGCATCTCGTCGCGCTGGGTGTCGCGGATGAGGGTGGGGGAGAGGGTGTCGATGATCTCGATGGAGACCTCGGAGCCGTCCAGGGCGCTGACGACGTCGTTGAGGTAGCGGTAGTTGAAGCCAGCTTTGACGGCCTGACCGCTGTACTGCATCGGGACGACCTTGGTGGCTTCGCCGCGATCGGGGTCGGAGGCGTAGAGCTCCAGGCCGTCGTCGCTCAGCGAGATGCGCACGTTGTTGGTCTTGGAGCTGGCAAAGAGGCTGACGAACTTGAGCGCCTGCTGGAAGACGTCTTTTTCGACGACGGCGCGGTGCTCGCTCTCTTTGGGCAGAACCTGGGTGAAGTCGGGGAAGCTGCCTTCGATCAGGCGCACCGAGAGGCTCATCGGGCCGCTCTTAAAGACGATGTTGTTGTCGATGATGCCAAAGCTGAGTTCATCGCTCTTCGCATCGACGGTGCGTTTGATCTCCGCCAGACCTTTACGCGGGATGATGATGCCCTTGTTGAGCGCGGAGGGGATGTCGCCACCGGCGTCGAATTCTTCGGGCTTCGTCTCGATTTTCGAGAGGCGGTGGCCGTCGGTGGAGACCATCAGGAGCGTCTTCTCGTTGGTGACCTTGAAGAAGGCACCGGTGAGGTTGGCGCGGGCGTCGTCGGTGGAGACGCTGAAGAGCGTCTTGTCGATCATGTCGAGCAGGCGACGGGTGCCGATGGGGAAGAGCTCCACGCCCTCGATGTCGAGGAGGTGGGGGAACTCATCGGCGTGGGTGCCGACGATGCGGCAGTTGACGTTGCCGCTCTTGAGCTTGGCCCAGTGGTTGTCCTCGGTCTCCAGCGAGAGGGTGTCTTCTTCGAGGTTTTTGACGATGTCGAAGAGGCTGCGGGCCTGCAGGGTGACCTTGCCCGGCTCCAGCACCTCGCATTCGCAGGAGGTGGACACGGAGATGTCCAGGTCGGTGGCGTGCAGGGTCAGCGTGTTGCCCTCGGCCACAAGAAGCGCGTTGGACAGGATAGCCAGCGTGCTGCGGTGGCTGACGACGCCTTGAAGTTTGAAGAGCTCGTCGGTGAGCGTCTTGCTGGAAATGCGAATCTTCATGGAGCGCGTCTCCGCGGAGAGGTTTGGGTTCTTTAAAAAAATTTCCCGGCTCGTAAGCCCTGACAATCCACCACAGGTTGGAGAGGGTTTCAAGTGCTAATCGCCCTTGTAACTCGCGAGTTTGCGCCCCTTCGAGGTGCGAAGGTTTTCCACAGACACGGATCTTCTACCAGAAGACAAAAAAGGTTTGGTGTGTTTGAGGTACGTAGAAGAAGTAGGGCCTGTGGAAATGTGGAGAGGTGCGCTAAAGGGCCAAAATACTTCGACTATTTATCCACATTCGGATCGGGGAAAGCGTGTGGGAGAAGTGGGGAGAGTCTGAGGGCCGAGTTTGCCCCAGGTTTTCCAGCTGTGGATTAACAGCTTTAGCACAGGGTTTCGCACAGAGTTTTCCACAGCCCCTCTGGGCCAATCTCGATCGCAATAAGATCAAATTTTTCGAATCAGGGAGTTTTGTTCAGGGGATCCGGGTGCGCTGTTGAGGTCAAGAAGCCCGTGAGCGTGTGCATATGCGTGGCGGAAGGTTCTTGGGGCTGGCGTTGTTTTCTCAGTGAGAGCTGCGTGTGGGGTGTCGGATGATGGTCCTGGCCCCCGAAATGGTTGAAACACTTGAGGAGGCAGAGATGGTGAAGCGAAACGTGACGAATGAAGACGGGTCGAGGATCCACGTGAAGGGGGCCGAAGAGCCCGAGTGCGAGCACAGCCGCCGGGCGCGGGAGCACACGCTCTTTGGCGGGGCGATGGGAGCGCTGAGCGTGGCGGGGCTGGCGGCTTTTGGCACGGTGATGTGCCCTTTATGCGTGGTCGCCGCGCCTGCTTTTCTGGGCAGCGCGGCGTGGAACGCGCGCAAAGCCCGGCAGAAAAAGGCCGAGGATCCGGGGTACGACGGCAATCTTGCACCGGGGGATCGCGTAGAGTTCTGAGCAGTGCCAACCGCATCAGGACGACGTTGGCTGCGGTCGGGTTTTTTCGATCACGTTGGCCGGCAGAAAACCTGTAAAGCGTTGTGATCCCTTGAATAGAGCGCGTCCCGGGAGGGTCCACTCGTAGACAGACGATGTCTTCGATGTGGACCCTTTTTTATGCGTTTTACCCCAGGGCTGGCGATGACTGTTGCTCGATGGACCGCCCGGCGCGCTGCGGCGTCCGGATTTCTGACCCTTATCGTGTGGCTGAGCGGGGGATGCGCCGTTCACCACCATCACCATTATCCGCCAGAGTCCCAGGCGCCCTCCGAGGTGCCCGGGGCGCAGGTTGAGAGAAGCGGGACGGAGACCGCCGAGCCCCGGGCGGCGTCCTCTTCAGCGGGAGAGAGCGCTGAGACTGCAGAGGCGTCTTCTGGTGCGGCCGATCCTGGCGATCAAGACGTCGTGCCTGAGCTTCAAGCGGAGGCTCAGCCCGTCGCAACGCCGACCTCCTCGGACGATCCGGCCGGCCGCTTCGAGCCCTTTGAGGACTGCGCGGTGGATGATGATGTGACGGGCTGGGTGGTCGTGGACTGCCCCGACCAAAACTACCTGGTGCAGACGGGCCCCACGATGCGCGGGAGCTTCGATCGCCGCTTTGCCTATGCCGGGCAGCTGGCCACGAAACGTCATCCGAAAGAGGTCGCGTACTGGGGGAAGGTGAGTGATGTGCGTCTGAACCAGACGCGCTATCGCGCCATGCAATTTGAGCTTCGGGAGAGCCGGGATCAGGGGTTTGGCCTGTCGGCGCCCGATGAAGAAGGGGAGGTTGTGGCCGAGGGGATGTACGCCGCGGCCGACTCGGCGTTGGGAGCCATCGGGATGCTCTGCGTTGAGGATGGGCAGCTGGACCGGGCCGAATGCCTGCGTGTCTTTGAGGCGCTGAGCTCAGCCGAGGAGCTGCCTTTTGGAAAGGCGTTTTCCACAAAAATTGAGGTGCTGGGGTGGACGCTGGAGAGTGAGGGGGACTGCTACTTTTCGCATCCGGGACGGATCGACTGCATGACCGGCCATCTCTCGTGGACCCCTGGCGATCGTGAAGACCTCGACAACAAGCTCAACGAGACGATCGCGGTGTGGACCGATGATGGTGGCATCCCCGGGTTTCATAATCCGCATACCACCGGACCCTGCGAGCTTGCCGGACAGGCCACGACCTGCCACCGGGTCGAGTACAAAGGAGTGCGCGATGAGCCCGGTGAGATCTTGCATCTGGCAATAGTGCAAGAGGCAGAGGAGGAGGTGCTGGTGCGGTGCTCTTATAGCACCCGCTATCCGGTGCCGGAGCCCTGCCGCCAGGCGTTTAGCGATGCGCGTTGAGCCGCAAACCAGCCCGAGCCGCACCTTTTGATTCGACTCGGGCTGGTACCTCGCCGCGTCTCTCGCGCTGGCGCGCGAGATTGCCGGCTGGCAGACGCTCAGTCCTCGTTGGAGTCCTGCTGCTGCATGTCCTCGTCTTTCTTCTCCTCCGAGTCTTTCTTCTCCTCGGAGGGGGTGATGGGCCCGCCGCCGCGGCCCTGGCGGCTGTTTTCACGATCTTCGATGCCGGCGGGTTTCTGGCGCTCGGGGAAGGAGCCGGCCAGCATGTCGACGCCCTCCTGCGGCTCGGCCATGTCGATGAGGACGGCGCGCTGCTGACGAATCTCGTTGGTATCGATGTCGAGGGCTTCGTCGCGGGCGTTGAGCAGAGATTCGTTGAGCTCCCCGTCGGCGTTGAAGGACCAGGCCAGCATCGGCTCACCCATAGGCAGTTCGTCGCCTTCGACGCTGGCGTTGCCGGTATGCCAGAGGTGGAAGGTCTTGCCGTAGCTGTTGATTTTGCTCTCCATCAGCGCCTGCTCGGCGGCGTCGGGAAGGCCCGGGGCGACGAGCTGGCCGGAGAGGATCTCGTAGTTATGGGGGTGCCAGTACTGCTTCTCTTCCTCGGGGAGCTGCTCGTAGAGCAACGAGGAGATGATGTACTCGACGCCGTTCAGGTTGGCGTCGGCGCCGTCGCTGTCGAAGAGGGCGCACTGGGCAAAGTCCTCGTTGACCTGACGGCAGAAGTGGTGGGCCTCCATCTGGATCGAGGGGTCGTCGGCCATGGGGTGAAAGCCCACCAGGTGAATATCGAGGGCGGAGGGGGCGCCGGCGCCCTGAAGCACCTCGGCGCCCGCTCCCAGCGCGCGGGTCTCCGCGCTGGCCTCGCGGCCCTGCGGCGTGACGTTGGGGCTCGTCGAGGAGCAGCTGACCATCAGCATCAACGCCAGCGCCAGGCAGCTCACACTCCAGAGCTTGAGCCAGGTGACGTGACGGGGCGATGAAGCAACAGGGTACGACCTACGACTGAGCGAATTTTTCATTCAGTTCCTCCCAGTGTGATCTGATGATCGGATCGGGGCCCCGCGTGACGCGCGGCCTATCCCCCTCTTCATGAATTGTGACTGCGGGTTCAAAGCTGTAACCACTGCCAATTTAAAGACAAGCCGAGGATGCCGAGCGCCCCAGGACGACGCTGACGGCGTCGATAGGGATTCGCGGTAGCGCTGCTACAGCTTCATCCCTATCTCCTTGTCAGGCGTCGCCCTGGATGCGCTCGGATTTTTTATTTTGCGAAGAACGTTTCGTCGGCCCTGGATGCGCTCGGATTTTTTATTTTGCGAAGAACGTTTCGTCGCCCTGGATGCGCTCGGATTTTTTATTTTGCGAAGAACGTTTCGTCGGCCCTGGATGCGCTCGGATTTTTTAT